>NZ_NCFJ01000635.1:0-1285 GCF_002281105.1 Polynucleobacter sp. 35-46-11 | reverse complement strand
ACCGAGCACGACTAGATCATGCCCACTGGTAGTATTTTTGTAACGCAAACTACCAGGCAAAGAATTTTCACGAACCAGTTCAAAAGTTTTGGATTGCCATGTTAGGCGAATCTTTTCCATTGTCCCGGTCGTATTAAATTGTTTGCTTTCGCTACAAGTCCAAGTCGATACTGCCTCGCTTGCACCGGCTGTGCTAACAAAGCCAGCAGCCATCATGCTTACGAGGAGAAGGGTACGCTTCATATATGAAAGTCCTTAAGAAAGAAGGTGTTTAACGCCTGCTTGCTCTTCAAGCAATTCGTTCAATGTGTGATTCATGCGCTCACGTGAGAACTCATCGATTTCTAAGCCTTCAACCATTTTGTATTCACCATTTTCGCAAATGACTGGGTAGCCGTAAATCACTTCAGCTGGAATGCCATATTCACCTTTGGAAGGAATGCCCATGGTGACCCACTTGCCATTTGTGCCCAGAACCCAGTCATGCATGTGATCGATTGCTGCATTCGCAGCTGATGCTGCAGAAGAGAGACCGCGAGCCTCAATAATGGCGGCGCCACGTTTGCCAACTGTAGGAATGAATGTGTCTTTATTCCAAGCTGGGTCATTAATGCTGTCTTTGACAGACTTGCCATCAACTGTTGCAAAACGATAGTCTGGGTACATTGTTGGGCTGTGGTTACCCCAAACAACCAATTTCTCAATATCAGCAACTGGCTTATTGAGTTTGCTAGCCAATTGAGAGAGCGCGCGGTTGTGATCGAGGCGCAACATTGCAGTGAAATTCTTTGCAGGAATATCTGGAGCAGACTTCATGGCGATGTATGCATTGGTATTTGCTGGGTTACCAACAACTAATACTTTCACAGTTTTCTTAGCTACTGCATTTAAAGCTTTACCTTGGGCAGTAAAAATCTGAGCATTGGCTGAGAGCAAATCTTTGCGCTCCATGCCAGGGCCACGAGGACGTGCACCAACCAACAAGGCAACATCAATATCCTTGAATGCAGTCATCGGGTCAGAGTGGGCTGTCATACCAGCCAACAATGGGAATGCGCAATCATCTAATTCCATCATCACGCCAGCTAAGGCTTTTTGAGCCTTTTCGTCTGGAATCTCTAGTAACTGGAGGATTACTGGCTGATCTTTGCCTAATAAATCGCCATTAGCGATGCGAAAAAGGAGGGAATAACCGATTTGACCGGCTGCACCGGTGACTGCAACACGCATTGGGGCTTTTGCCATTACTAATAACTCCAGTTGAGGTTAATTAATGAAATCTTTT
>NZ_NCFJ01000634.1:0-1287 GCF_002281105.1 Polynucleobacter sp. 35-46-11 | reverse complement strand
CTTTTTGGTAACCGATCAATTACGTGAGATGCCAACTATCCAAGCTACTTTGTTGCTTGAGCCTGCAGGGCGCAATACCGCTCCGGCGCTGACCTTGGCTGCACTGTATGCAAATGAGTCGGCTGATCCAATTTTGGTCATTACTCCAGCCGATCAAACTATTCAGAATGGCGCGGCTTTTACTAAGGCCTTACAAAATTGTGTTCATGTTGTTGCGGCTGATGAGAGTAAGAAAACCATTGCTATTTTGGGTATTACGCCCACAGCTCCAGAAACCGGTTATGGCTATATCAAAAAGGGTGGAGCTCAAGGTGCTTATGGTGAATTTACTGTCGAGCAGTTCGCAGAAAAACCTGACGCAATTACTGCCCAAGCCTATCTAGAAAATGGAAATTATTTCTGGAATAGCGGTATGTTTGTATTGCGTGCCAGCACTTGGTTAGCAAGCTTAAAAGAATTTCGTCCGGATATTTTTGGCGCTACTGAAACCGCATGGGTCGCAAGGGCCATTGACCAATCTGGCGATGTTCAATTTATTCGTCCTGATAAAGATATCTTTCAATCTATCCCTAGTGAATCTATTGACTATGCCGTGATAGAAAAATGCCCCGCATCTAATGGGGCATTCAACATCAAGATGGTTGAGTTAAATGCCGGTTGGAATGATTTAGGCGCTTGGGATGCGGTGTGGCAAGTCGGCAAAAAGGATGCATGTGGAAATGTCACCAGTGGTGACACCTTACTAAGTAATACGAATAATTCATTAGTACACGCTAGCAGTCGTTTGGTGGGTGCTGTGGGTATTAATAACCTGGTCATCATCGAGACGGCTGATGCGGTACTAGTAGCTGACCGTTCAAATAGTCAGGATGTGAAAACCATCGTCAATCAACTAGAGCAGCAACAGCGCGAAGAGAAAAACTTACATCGCAAAGTTGCTAGACCCTGGGGTTGGTATGACAGTGTGGATGAAGGTGAGCGCTTTAAGGTGAAGCGAATTCAGGTAAAGCCAGGTGCTAGCCTATCCTTACAAATGCATCACCACCGTGCTGAGCATTGGATTGTGGTGAAAGGTGAGGCAGAAATCACCAACGGTGATCAGGTCATCACTCTCAAAGAGAATCAAAGCACTTATATTCCACAAGGTCAAACACATCGCTTGGCAAATCGGGGCACAGAACCTTTAGAGATTATTGAAGTGCAATCAGGCAGCTATTTAGGTGAAGACGATATCGTCAGGTTCGAAGATACATACGGGCGTAGCTAAGTTAACGTAACAAAAGATAT
>NZ_NCFJ01000633.1:0-1298 GCF_002281105.1 Polynucleobacter sp. 35-46-11 | reverse complement strand
GCTACCAATCAAACTCATACTGGAGTCGATGCAGCAGATCCTGGTCAACTAATCGTTTTAGTTTACGAACGAGTTTTTGATCACCTAAAGTTGGCCAGAAAAGCATTGGAAGATGGTGGGTACGGTATCGAACCATTCACCAAAGCGCACGATCTCATTCAGCAGGGATTACTTGCTTGTTTGGACTACCAAGATGGTGGCGACGTTGCATTAAGCTTGGGTGCTATATACGAATGGTCACTTCGTGAAGTGCTGAATGCTCGGCTGAATAAATCGCCGGAGAAGGTCCAGGAGATCATAGATGTTTTGACTCCGCTGTATGAGGCTTGGATAGAGTTGGTACCAAAAGAGAAGATAGCAAATCTTGGTGTTTCAGATGGTCGGCCAGCATTGCAGCAGGCTGCGAATTACTAAAACTAATTTTGGTGCTGTCGTGCTATCAGAGATATGATGGCTAGCATCATTAACATTAGCGAGGATTGAGTATGGCCATACCAATTCCCTCGAATTTACCCATCAATCCTGTGGTGGATTACCACCGTAATGATCTAATTACGCCTCCATCTCCACCTGCAGTAGTAGAAAGTCTTGGTGCAATCGATCCCCGGGTAGCATTAAAGATGCCCTTACCAGTTGGGGATTCATCTGCTAGTGCCGCCATGCACGATGCATTGCAGAATGCCGCTGCTAGAGCGGGCGCCGCTGTTGCATCCGAGCCCAATGTTGATCAGGCAGTCTTCTTAGAGCTTTCCTCTATGACGGGTGATCTGGCAGAGGCTGCGGGTAATCCGTCTCAAGCTCGAGTAACGAGTTTGTTATCCCAAAGTCTGGCACGCATGGATACCCTTGGTGGCGCTGCACTTGGGCAGCTACTCTCGGATATCCTCGCGGTTGATGTGCCTGAACTTGGTAAGGCAATTACTACAGATGCAAAGGCTGCTATAGCTCAAAATGCTGTGGTTACTTGGCCTGGAGTTAGCGCTCAAACCCCACTTGTTAATGTTGCTGATCCTAAATTGGCAATGGTGACTCTGTATCAAAATTTGCAGAGCTCAGGAATATTTGCGGCTGATCAGCTTAAGCGCTTATTGTTTCCTGCAAGCGAAGAAGACGGGGCGCCATTAGCCACCAGTAACAGTGTTGAGACTGAAACCGCAAATTTAGTTAACCAGCTTTCAACAGACTCACCGGCAGTACGAGATTCAGTCAAATTACTTTTGCGCGGAGATATTCTCTGGCAAGGGCAACTGATGCCAAACGTCCAAGGGCGCTTATATCGCGAGGATGCATGGGAAGCG
>NZ_NCFJ01000632.1:0-1300 GCF_002281105.1 Polynucleobacter sp. 35-46-11 | reverse complement strand
GTTATTCATGATTTTTTAGCGTAACTTGTTAATATAGCCCTTTCCCATGAATCCTTCTGAACTTCGCTCCACTCTGGCCTTAGCAGGCATCTTTGGCCTCCGTATGCTGGGCCTATTTCTGCTTTTGCCGGTTTTCAGCATCCATGCACACGGTTTGCCGGGCGGCGAACATGCTCTATGGGTTGGATTAACCCTGGGAATATTTAATATTGTCCAGGCCTGCTTCTATATCCCTTTAGGCCGGCTTTCTGACCGAATTGGCCGAAAACCTGTCGTTTTGTGGGGGTTGTCTTTATTCGTTGCGGGTGCCTTAATTTGCGCTGCTCAAGACGATCTTCTTTGGATTGCTATTGGCCGCGGGGTAATGGGCGCCGGTGCGGTCTCAGCTGCGATTTCCGCTTGGGTTGCCGATTTAACGCGCGAGGAAGTGCGCACTCGAGCTATGGCCTTAGTGGGGGGCAGCATTGCTCTGTCTTTTGCTTTGTCGCTCGTGATTGCTGCACCAATCTATCGATTAATTAGTTTGAGCGGAATTTTTGTAGTCTTAGCGGTATTAGGTATTGGTGCGATGTTTGTTGCTTATTACATTCTGCCAAGTACTAAACCTGAGCCCAAGGTTCAACAAGCCAGTCTGAAAGAAGTATTTTTGCGTCCTGAGTTAATGCGCCTCAACGCCGGCGTGTTTGTTTTGCATGCAACTCAAGTGGCGATGTTCTTAGTGGTACCGCGTTTATTGGTGCAAGCAGGCTTGCCCTTGCCATCACATTGGCAGGTTTATCTCCCGGTTGTTTTGCTCTCCTTTTTCCTAATGGCGCCGATTCTAATTTTTGGTGAAAAGAAGCAGCAGCTAAGAACCATCTTATTGGTGGCGATTGTGTTGCTCCTGATTGCTGAATTTGTGTTTACAAGCACTCACTCTATTATTGGCATTGCGATTGCATTGTTGATTTACTTTGTAGGCTTTAACTTACTTGAAGCGTTACAGCCATCATTAGTATCTCGTTTTGCCAAAGAATCTAAGGGCACAGCATTGGGTGTTTACAACACTACTCAGTCGATAGGTCTCTTTACAGGAGCTGTCATTGGAGGATATTTGATGGATAGCCACGGTGATTTATCGGTCTTTGTTATGGGTGCAGTATTGCTTTTATGCTGGCTTATAATTGCTTGGTCGATGCGTGAATTGCCTGCGAAAGTAGTCGTTTCAAAGGATGAAGTGGCAAAGGCATAACCGTAGCTTCATTGGTTTAATTAAAGCTAGTAGTTTATTTTTTAGTAGTAATAACAGTAGTATTTTTCT
>NZ_NCFJ01000631.1:0-1301 GCF_002281105.1 Polynucleobacter sp. 35-46-11 | reverse complement strand
CTTCACCCAGATTGGCAAGCTGAGTTGCCGCATTCAGTTGTACTTTATTTGTCATAGGGTCATTTTAGAGGCTTCTGCGGCACTTGTGAATTACCCATAGAATACAAATATGCCGTTTACCCTCCGTGGCGATGATGTATGCCAAGCAACCCCACCTACCCCACTACCCAATCTCTACTGGGTTGCATTCTCACCAGCCGTCGCAAAGCTAATCGATTTGGAGCTTGGAAATGATGGTTTGCCCAAAGATCCCGAATGGCTGGAGGTATTGGGGGGAAATCAGCTGAATGTAGGTGCGCATAGATTTTCTAATCCTATTTCTACGGCATATAGCGGACATCAATTTGGATCATGGGCAGGCCAATTAGGCGATGGTCGCGCAATCCTACTGGGTGATATCAATCATTTAGAGCTACAGTTAAAAGGTGCCGGTAGAACGCACTACTCCAGAATGGGTGACGGAAGAGCAGTCTTAAGATCGTCTATTCGAGAATTTCTGTGCAGCGAAGCAATGCATGCGCTTGGTATACCTACTAGCCGCGCTCTTTCCGTAGTGGGATCTAAACAGGCAGTTAGACGTGAAACCATGGAAACAGCTGCGGTATGTTCGCGCATTGCCCCAAGCTTTATTCGTATCGGGCACTTTGAACACTTTGCTTCACTGCAAAATATCGTTCGTCTGAAGGAGTTGGCGGATCTGCTTATTTCAGAATTTTATCCAGAGTGTGTATCCACACAGGATCCCTACTTGAACCTATTTAAAAAGATCAGCGCCCGTAATGCAAAGTTAGTCGCGCAGTGGCAATCGGTGGGATTTTGTCATGGCGTTTTAAATAGTGACAACATTAGCGCTCTAGGCCTGACTATTGACTATGGTCCTTTTGGATTTTTAGATCATTTTGAAATCGACCATATCTGCAATCATAGTGATCATGGAGGTAGATATGCATATCATCGTCAGCCCCAAATCATGCATTGGAATATGGCCTGTCTTGCGAGTGCAATGCTTCCCTTGTTAGAGCTAGAGCATTCTGCGGAAGAGTCTCAAGACCTCTTACGCTCCGCCCTAGAGGAATTTCCATTGATTTATGCAAAAGAGTGGCAACAAGCATTTCGACTAAAACTAGGATTGCAATCAGCACAGGATGGCGACATAGAGTTAATTGAACGTCTACTCCAGGCAATGCATGATTCAAAAGTGGATTTCACGAATTTCTTTCGAAATCTAAGCAATCTCAAAAAAGAATCCAAGCTAACAGAGATCTTGCAAAGGGATGAATTTGTCGATCGTGAACATATTG
>NZ_NCFJ01000630.1:0-1303 GCF_002281105.1 Polynucleobacter sp. 35-46-11 | reverse complement strand
GCAAAGGTCTAGAGCAACAAAAACTAGATCCAACTATTCTGCGCTATGTAGGATCAGTCGTTTCTGTCACCCTCAATATCCTTCTAGTCATTGGTATTTTGGGCTATTTTGGTATTCAGACAACTAGCTTTGCTGCTTTAATTGCTACTGCCGGTATTGCAATTGGCGCAGCCTGGGCTGGTCTGCTCTCTAATTTTGCAGCAGGCGTATTTGTAATTGTGTTGCGTCCCTTCAAGGTTGGTGACTTCGTGACTGCAGGCGGTGTAACGGGAACTATTAAAGAGATTGGACTCTTTTCATCAACTATCTATACGCCAGACAATATTGCAACAATGGTTGGCAATACCAAAATTTTGGGTGACACAATTCAAAATTTTAGCCATAGCCCTTATCGCCGGGTAGACCTTAAATGTCAAATTGCGGGAGCCGCCGACCAAATCGCTGCGATGCAACTTTTACGTGAAAAGATATCCGCTATCCCAAATGTTTTGCAAGATCCAGCGGTTGAAGTCAATATATTGGAGTTCAATCTTGTTGGTCCAGTATTGGCAGTGCGCCCTTACTGCAATAACGATCATTATTGGCAAGTCTATTTTGATAGCAATCGCGTCATGAGTGAGGAATTGACGGCGGCTGGATTCCCAGCACCTATCGCCTCACAAAATATGATCATGAAGCAAAGTTAATTTCATAGCAACCAACTAGGAAAAGTAAAAATGAAGAAAATCATCATCGCCTTAAGTATTGCATTGAGCTTTGCAATTCCATCAATTGCATCCGCTGATCAGGCTGCATGTGAAGCCAAAGCTGTCAGCAAAGATGGCAAGCCACTATATGGCGCAGCCAAAGATGCATCCATTAAAAAATGTATGGGTTCCGCAGCGAATTCTGGTTGCGAAGCCAAAGCTGTGAGTAAGGATGGCAAGCCACTATATGGTGCTGCGAAAGAGGCATCTATTAAGAAGTGTGAAGGTGGCAAGTAAATACCGTCTCATGAAGTTAAAAAGCCTCGCATTTTATTGCGAGGCTTTTAATTTAAATTGAAGTAATTACTTAGAACGGTTCATATCCACCAGAAGAGTATCCGATAGATCCCATCGCCAAGTTATCGAACTTGGTATAAGGGCCTTGCCAGCTGAGGCGCACTGTGCCAATGGGACCATTACGCTGCTTACCAATAATAATCTCCGCTACACCCTTATCCGTCGTGGTATCGGGGTGATAAACCTCATCCCTGTAGATAAACATAATTAAGTCAGCATCTTGCTCAATCGCACCTGACTCACGTAAATCAGACATGATG
>NZ_NCFJ01000629.1:0-1303 GCF_002281105.1 Polynucleobacter sp. 35-46-11 | reverse complement strand
AGGGCAGTCAGCTCCTCGGGAAAATCGACTGTATTTATGTCCATACTGGGATTGTATACAGCACTTTTTGATAATTCAAGCAAATTGAAGGCGGATAATAGAGAAATGAGCTCAATTTCGAATGTTTCTGAAAATACACCCTATCTTTTAGTTTTAGGTATGGGCGGCACGATTGCAGGTCTGGCGCCTAACCCTGAAGAAAACCCTCTCCAATACCAAGCTGGTCAGCTAGGGGTTGACGTATTGGTGGCGCAGGTTCAATCAGTTGTGCCTGAGGGTGTCAAACTGGTTTCACGCCAGCTAGCAAATATCAACAGTCGCAATCTAACCGATGCCCACCTGACTAGTCTTGGACTTGCTGTAAGAGAGGCTTTGCTGGATGCCGCCGTAAGGGGAATTGTGATTACCCACGGTACCGATACGATTGAGGAAACAGGATTATTTTTACAGGCAACTTGCGGAAAGCTGGCTCAGACTCAGTCTAAGAGGGTCATTCTGACAGGGGCAATGTTGCCAAGTAATGCACCTGGGGCTGATGGACCATCTAATCTACTGGATGCCTTGCGCTGGGCCTCTACATCTATTGATAACTGTCCTGGTGGCGTCTATGCGGTCATGGATGGGCGTGGATGCATGGCAATGGATTTGGCTAAGCGCCACGCTACGGCTCTGAACGCTCCTTTGCAAGATGCTCCATCAAGCTCAGTAGGCCTGATTAATCCATCTTGGCTATCCGGGGTGAAGGCCGTACAGGCCTCTTGGAATGAAGATTTGCCTATTCCTGAGGAGGGTGAGTGGCCTTGGGTAGAGATTTTGACTAGTCATGCAGGTGCACGTCCTGAAACCATCATGCAGTGGCTGGGTAGTGATGTTCAGGGCTTTGTGCTTGCAGGCTCAGGGCATGGCGGCTTTCATGATGCATGGCTCAAGCCCTTAGATCAGGCAATGGCTCAAGGTATTGCTCTGGTCAGGACAACTAGAACTGGCGCTGGATCTACTTTGCCCAATACTCCTGAACTGGATCCCCTGGGATGCAGAGCCTCTGGACCGTTCACCGCTCCAAGAGCCAGAATTGCCCTCCAATTGGCTCTCAATGCGGCAAAACAAGCCAAATTAGCCGGTAAACCCCTGACTTGGCAGGATTTTTTTGCTAGAATAGCGGACTTACCGGAAATTCGGTAAGGACTTAAAAGCAGTAAATATGTGTAGTTAGTTTTACCTACAATTTGTTACTACCTTGTCACACTGGCGCTAACTTTAAAACCATCGGAAGTTAGCAAGACGCCCAGGTGACTTTATCCTT
>NZ_NCFJ01000086.1:0-7990 GCF_002281105.1 Polynucleobacter sp. 35-46-11 | reverse complement strand
GAAAAAATTATTCAGTCAGTGGGAATTAATTCTGACAGACCAATCGTTCTAGTTCCTGTTGCCCTAGATATATCTGACGTTGATGAGGCTTTACGCGCGTATTGGCAATTTAAGGTTTATGGTGAGGACAATATCGCCATATTGGATGGCGGTATGGCTGGCTGGCTTTCTGAAGGCCGTGATTTTTCTGTGGCCCAATCGGTTAAAGCTAATGGAACATGGGTTGGTAAGGCTGAGCGCAAGGAATTGATTGCCAACTCAGAGCAGGTGGCGTTGGCTTCAAAAACAGGTAAATCTACTTTGATCGACGTCCGTCAGCCTGTTCAGTACTTTGGTTTAAATAAACGTGATTATGTGGGTGCATATGGCCATATTGCCGGCGCAAAGGAATTAGCTCCTGAGTTGTTGGCAAAGCCTGCAAAAGGAGTATTGTATTTCTGGGATAAAAATACATACAACGCATTGCTAACTTCCAACGGAATTAATCCAAAGACGCCTGCGATTAGTTATTGCAATAGCGGTCATTTAGCGGCTGGTGGTTGGTTTGTTATGTCTGAATTAGTTGGCAATAAATCGACCAAGCTTTATGACGGATCTCTCTACCTATGGACTTTAGAAGGTCGTCCGTTGGTAGGCGTTCCACTCAATTAAGTAGTAATTAGACTTTTCTCTCACGGTGAATATAAAAAAGGATTTGATATGAAATGCAATGTTGGCGGTATTGACCGTATGTTACGTATTGTCATTGGTCTAGTCTTGATTGGTTTGGCTATTACGGGAACAACTGGTGCCTGGGCTTGGATTGGTATCGTTCCTTTGGTGACAGGAATTTTCAGATTTTGCCCAGCCTATCCATTATTAGGAATTAATACTGGTGGCAGCGATTCTGACGGCGGCAGTTGCTGCAAATAATTCCGTTTTAAATAACGCGCTTGTTAGATAAAAGTCTAGCAAGCGCTTTTTTTCCTTTAAAGAGTTGAGGCCTTAGTGATCAACAAAGCGCCGAGGATCATTGATGGGTCGCAAAGGCATGATGTGAATCTGATCTCCATCTAGCTCAAGATGCATTAGGCTTCCGACCTGCATTTTTAATCTTTTGACTTCGGCTGAAGAGGCCTCCCATTCGACTGTATTTTCACTGTCTTGAATCCTCAATTGAATGACTGCAATCTGTCCAAGACTGCTCATCTTTTCAACCAATACAGGGACGCTATTTTCGGTAGGTTTATTATGGACACTTAATCCACTTTGCGGAATAACCCAGGCAACACGAACTTTAGGAGGTATCTTGCCTTTATCGGTAACACTAAAAACCATTTTGCATCCATCCCAACTCAAGCTACCGGAGTCGAATACACCGTTAAACATATTGTTAATGCCAACCAATTCCGCAACCCTGGAATTTCTTGGTCTTTGAAACAGGACCTGCGGTGCGGCAGTTTGAAGGCTAATACCTTTGTCTATGACGGTAATCTGGTCCGCAAGCAAGTCCGCTTCGCGTAAATCGTGAGTTACTAATAGGATTGGGATGTTGAGATCTTTGCGGAGATCTGCCAGGGTTTTATACAAACCCTGACGGGTTGGCGCATCGATTGCTGAAAAGGGCTCATCTAGCAACAATACTTTTGGCTGGCGTGCTAGGGCTCTTGCGAGGGCAACCCGTTGTTGTTGTCCGCCAGAGAGCTGATGCGGCATTCGCACAGCTAAATTGGAAATGCCCATCCGATCCAATAAGTCCATGCTAATGGCATTACGTTTGCTTCCAGTAAGTCCAGAGTTTTGTAATGGAATCAATACGTTCCCCAAGGTATTTAAGTGTGGAAACAGCGCATATTGTTGAAATAAGAATCCGCATGAACGTGCTGCAGGCGCTAGATGCAGGGCTTTAGGGCGGGGGTCATCGCATTCAAACCAAACCTCCTCGTCGCACTCGATCTTTCCGGTGGCAGGCTTGTTTAGGCCGGCAATAGTTCTGAGCACTGTAGTTTTACCGCTTCCAGAGGGGCCAACTAGAGCATGTAATTCACCTGGCGCACATTCGAGATTAATCTGCAGTGGGTTGGGGAGAGTTTGGCTAATCTTGATTTTTAACATCAGCTTAGGCCTGTGCGACGATTTGGGTTTTGTCCAAATACCCCGTAAGACAGCGCAATACAAACCAGGGAGATGCCCAGAAGAACAAGGGCTATGGTGCCAGCACCATCGGCATCAAAGCCTTGGACCTTATCGTAAATTGCAATTGATGCTGTTTTTGTCTCATTCGGTATTGCGCCACCGACCATAAGGACTACCCCAAACTCCCCAAGTGTATGGGCAAAAGTCAGAGCAGCTGCACCGGTAATGCCTCGCCAAGACAGGGGAAGCTCTATCAAGCGAAAGATTTGCCAATTGCTTAGACCGCTCACTTGGGCGGCTTCACGAATTTCGGGGTTAATAGTCTCAAATGCCCTTTGGATGGGCTGAATTGCAAATGGAATATTGACAATTAATGAGGCGGCGAGAATTCCAGTGAATGAAAAAACTAGCGGCATCCCAAAAATGCTGGCGTTGCCAAATGAAACCAGAAAGTAATAGCCTAAGACTGTGGGCGGAAGCACTAGTGGAAGGGCCAAGGCAGCTTCAAGCCAGGGTCGACTTTTATTTAACTTAATTATTTTATGGGCAACCCACACCCCAAACGGCAGTATCAGAGCCATGGTCCAAAAAGCAAGCTTTAAGGACAGCAAAATTGCATCAATATCCATTTTTTGATTGTATTGTGTTTGGGGGCTAGGGTATCCCACTATATAAGTATTTGCATCTTCGGTGTCCAATATGCATACACACGTATATATAATTCAAGCCTGTGAATATCAAAGCTAAAGCCAATAAAACTACAAAGTCACTTTCTCCAGAACTAATGGAAAAAGTATTCTCCCGTGTTGCTGATTATTTCAATGTACTTTCCGAGCCGTCACGTCTACGGATCATGTATGCGGTCTGTAGCGGTGAAAAGTCTGTTTCCGAAGTTGTTGAGTTGTGCGGCACTAGTCAGGCAAATGTATCCCGTCATCTTTCGGCTCTTCATAAGGCAGGGATATTGCTGAGACGTAAAGAGGGGACGATTGTTTTTTATTCCATCGCAGATAACGCAACCGTCAAGATGTGTCAAACGGTGTGTGCAAAGATGGCTGAAAGTCTGCATTAATTTTTTAAGTATCTATTCATCAAAGTAGAGATCACATGACCAAAAAACAAATAGAAATTAGTGAGCAGGATATCGGTGCTATCGAAAAGCCAGCCAATCAAGCTCGCCTTGTTAAGGCGCCTGAACATTTTATTTCTCAAGAACTCATCGCCGACATTAATACAAATGGCTTAGATGAAAATCGTCGCGGATTCTTACGTAAGGGCTTTATGTCTGCACTGGGTGGTGTGGCAGCAGGTCTAACAGCTCCGCTAGCTATGGCAGCAGGTGAAGGCGATCCTGCGATTCTTGAAAAACAAGAATGGCAGACTACTTTGGGTAAGAATGTGGCGACCATGCCTTATGGCGTCCCATCTATCTATGAATCAAATCTAATTCGTCGCGAGTCTCCTGGTTTAACTCGTGTATCAGCTGCTTCAGTTGCCTTTACCCCACTTCAAGGTTTGTTTGGAACAATTACCCCCAATGGCTTGCATTTTGAGCGCCACCATCAAGGTTGGTACAACCTCAATCCTGAGACTCACCGTTTGATGGTGAATGGCTTAGTTAAAAACCCACGCGTTTTTACAATGAATGATTTGATGAGGTTGCCATCTGTTTCTCGTACACACTTCATTGAGTGCGGTGCAAACACTGGATTGGAGTGGGGTAACGTTGCCGTTCCTACGGTCCAATATACGCACGGTATGCTTTCTTGCTGCGAGTTCACTGGCGTTCCTTTAAAGGTATTACTTGAAGAATGTGGTGCTGACCTCAAAAAAGGAAAGTTCATGCTGGCTGAGGGCGGTGACGGCTCAGGCATGACGCGTACCATCAACTTGGAGAGCTGTCTCAACGACACCATCGTTGCTTGGGCAATGAATGGTGAGATGCTGCGCCCAGAAAACGGCTTCCCATTGCGCTTGGTAGTGCCCGGTGTTCAAGGCGTTAGTTGGGTCAAATGGTTGCGTCGTTTAGAGGTAGGCGATATGCCTTGGAATGCTAAAGATGAAGCGGTTCACTATATTGAACTGATGCCAGACGGAACGCACCGTCAATACGCATCAATCCAAGAGTGCAAATCGGTTATTACAACACCATCAGGCGGTCAACAATTGCTTGATAAGGGCTTCTATAACGTGAGTGGTATGGCGTGGTCTGGCCGTGGAAAAATCACCCGTGTTGATGTTTCATTTGATGGTGGCAATAACTGGCGCACTGCGCGCTTAGAGACTCCAGTCCTTACGAAATCAATTACCCGCTTCAACATTGATTGGGTTTGGGATGGGTCGCCTGCGATTCTTCAGTCCCGTGCGATGGATGACACTGGCTATATTCAACCTTCGATCAAGACTCTTCGTAATGTACGCGGTACTAGATCGATTTATCACAACAATGCAATTCAATCATGGAAATTGGATTCAAACGGCGAGGTGAGCAATGTTCAAGTTGGATAAATTTAGTATCAGCCTAGGATTGGCAGCGCTCATCGCAATTACTTCTCAACAAGCTTTAGCGCAATCTAGCTCAGCCAAATTTCCTGGTATTGGTAGAACGGCTACTCCTGCGGAAGTTGCCGCTTGGGATATCGATGTTCGCCCTGACTTTAAGGGTCTACCCAAGGGCTCTGGATCTGTAGAAAAAGGTCAAGTTATTTGGGAGGCTAAGTGTGCAAGTTGTCACGGCACCTTTGGTGAATCAAATGAAATCTTTACCCCTATCGCTGGTGGAACAACAAAAGATGATGTAAAGACAGGCCGCGTTGCCTCATTAAATGATATGAAGCAACCCCAAAGAACGACCTTAATGAAGGTGTCTACGGTATCTACATTGTGGGATTATATTTACCGTGCGATGCCATGGAATGCCCCAAGATCTTTAACGCCCGACGATACCTATGCAGTTGTTGCTTTTATCCTCAGTCTTGGCGAAATCGTTCCGGATGATTTTGTGCTGAGCGATAAAAATATTGCGGAAGTCAAAATGCCAAACCGAAATGGTATGACGACTAAACATGGCTTCTGGAATGTAAAAGACAAACCAGATGTCAACGGAAGTTCTTGCATGCATAACTGCGTTCCATTTGTGCAAATTGGTTCGACATTGCCTGATTTCGCTCGAAATGCGCATAACAATATTGCAGAGCAAAACCGCATGTATGGTCCATATCGCGGTGCGGATTCAACCAAGCCACCGCTGAAGGAATTGCCAGGCGCATCGGGTGCAGGCTTAGCACATGCTGCTGACACGCATTCAGCCGCTAAAAAAGGCCCAGCAGCTTTATTTCAAAGTGAAAATTGCTCTGCTTGCCATGCTCTAAATGCCAAGTTAGTTGGGCCATCAATCACCGATATTGCCAAGAAATATGACGGCCAAAGTGGGGCGCTTGAAAAGTTAATGGCCAAGGTGAAATCTGGTGGAGCAGGCGTTTGGGGCTCAATTCCAATGCCGCCACAAGCCCAACTTTCGGACGAGGACCGCAAGACTTTAGTAACCTGGGTGCTATCTGGTGGCAAATAAAAATAGCCAATTAGGTAGTAACCACAATGTTTTAATGCAAAATAAGCAATAAATTGATGGAAGTTAAGATTAATAAAGGAGTTTTTATGAATCAGCAGCGACGTAGTTTAATGAAGTATTCAGCAGTTTTTGGTCTGATGGCTTCTGCAGGCCTTATTAGCACTGCTCAAGCCCAAGAGTGGAACAAAGCCGCTTTTGAGGGCAAGGGTATCGATGATGTATTTAAGATCTTAGGTGCTGGTAGCCCAGATAAATCTTCTGCTGTTACTTTGAATGCTCCAGATATTGCTGAGAACGGTGCTGTTGTGCCTGTTGGCATTACATCTACCCTCAAGGCTGAGCAAATGGCCATTTTGGTAGAAAAGAATCCAAGCTCATTAGCAGCACAATTTTTTATTCCTGCTGGCACAGATTCATTTGTGACAACGCGTATCAAAATGGGTCAAACATCCAATGTATACGGCCTGGTAAAAGCTGATGGTAAGTGGTTAATGGCCGTTAAAGAAGTCAAAGTAACCCTTGGTGGTTGCGGCGGTTAATTCCGTAGCAAGCAGATAAACATAATTCACTTATATATAGAATAAAAGAGGAACAAAAATGGCTGATCCAATGCGCGTAAGAGCTGCTGAAAACGGCGGTACTGTAGATGTAAAAATTTTGATGAAGCATGATATGGAGTCTGGTCAGCGGAAAGACCCATCAGGTAAGGTTATCCCAGCTTGGTTTATCAGCACAATAAATGTGAAAGCTAATGGCAAAGATGTTTTCAATGGTCAATTTGGTCCAGCAGTATCCAAGGATCCATTCTTGAACTTTAAATACAAGGGCGCTAAGGGTGACAAGATTGTTGTAACTTGGAACGATAGCAAAGGCGACAAACGTACTGATGAAGCAACAGCTTCTTAATATCAATACGCATAATTAAAACTATAAAAGGGTTACCATGAAAACACGCATTTTATATGGCGTAATTATTGGGATTTTTACTGTACTTCAAGGTTGTTCTAGTCCAGCGAAAAATGAATCGTCAAGCACCTCTACTCCAACTGGCGGAGCTCCTACCGGCGAAATTGAGAAATATCGCGCAATGCTTGCCGATGGTAACCCTGCTGATTTGTATGAGGCAGCGGGTGAAGATATTTGGAAAAAGCCTATGGGCCCAAAGAATGTCTCTTTGGAGAAGTGTGATTTAGGTATGGGGCCTGGCGTTGTAAAGGGTGCTTATACTCAAATGCCTAAATACTTTAAAGATACAAACAAAGTTCAAGACTTAGAGTCCCGATTAGTGACTTGTATGGAAAAGTTACAAGGCTACAACGGTCAAGAGATTATCAAAGCGGGCTTTGAAAAAGGTAAGCGTAAAGATCTAGAGGCGGTGGTTGCCTATGTTGTTGCGGAATCTAAAGGTATGAAAATCAACACTGTAGCTAAGCATCCAAAAGAAAAAGAAATGTATGACCTCGGTAAGAAATCATTCTTCTACCAAGGTGGTCCAATGGACTTCTCTTGTGCATCTTGCCACGGTGAAAACGGTAAACGGATTCGCTTGCAGGACTTACCCAATCTCACAGAGCAAAAGGGTGCAGCCCTTGGTTGGGGTTACTGGCCAGCTTATCGCGTATCTAGCGGTAATTTCTGGACCATGCAGCGTCGTCTGAATGACTGTTATCGCCAGCAGCGTTTCCCAGAGCCAGTTTTTATCTCTGATGACACAATTGCGATTTCCCTCTACATGGCCATCAATGCCAAGGGTGGAACAATGAATGCACCTGGACTGAAGCGTTAATCGCTGGAGATAAACAACATGAAAAATAAATTATCCTTATTGGCACTCACGCTCGCTTTATCAATTGGTGTTGCACATGCTGCAACTCCTTTTGAAAAGATGATGTCCTCTAGTTTTGAAGCTAAGGGCATTGCTGGTCTTGATCGCTTAGATCAAGATGCGGCTCAAAAGTTTTGCTCTAACCCAGCCAACCTGAATGGCGGCGGCGATCCAAAGATGCGTGAAAAAATCCAGAATGAAAACATGGCAACCATCAAGCAGCCTTCTGATGGTAAATACATTGGCGACTGGAAAAGTGGAGAAAAAATTGCCCAGAGTGGCAAAGGAGCGACCTGGAAAGACAAACCCGGAAGTGTTAATGGTGGATCTTGCTATAACTGCCACCAGATCAATATCAAAGAGGTGTCCTATGGAAACATCGGCCCATCGCTTTGGAATTACGGAAAATTACGGGGTTACTCTAAAGAGGTGGTTCAGTACACATGGAACCGCATCAACAATGCTAAGGCATATAACGT
>NZ_NCFJ01000628.1:0-1317 GCF_002281105.1 Polynucleobacter sp. 35-46-11 | reverse complement strand
GTTAGCTGTAGCTGCGCCACCGCCGCCACCGCCGCCTTCATCTTCTCCGCCTTCTTCATCGCCCTCTTCAGCATCTGGATCAATTTCAGGCTCTTCTGGGCCAAGCTTAATATCTTCGGCATTAGGATCTACCAATCCGTCAACGAACTGATCAATCTCCATCTCACCGCTAGCAATCTTGTCTACGTTAGCCAAGATCTCGCCAATTGTGACTGGGCAAGCAGCCAAAGCCATCACCATGTCTTTAAGACCTGCTTCGATCTTCTTCGCAATGACGATCTCGCCTTCACGAGTCAAGAGGTCAACAGTACCCATCTCGCGCATATACATACGCACCGGATCGGTTGTTCGTCCAAACTCTGAATCAACAGTAGCTAAAGCGGCTTCCGCCTCTTCTTCAGCCTCTTCTTCAGAAGTGGTTGCTGAAGCGTTTTCATTGAGCAAGAGTGTTTCAGCATCTGGAGCTTGCTCATAAACAGTAATGTTGATGTCGTTTAAGAGACTGATCAATGTTTCCAATGCATCCGCATCAGATAATTCATCTGACATAACGTCATTCATTTCGCCATGAGTTAAGTAACCCTTGGACTTACCCATCTTGATCAATGTCTTCAAACGGGTACGACGTAATTCTTGTTGCTCTTCAGAGCCTAACTGTTGTGCCGCAAATTCTTTTAAGAGGGCCTTTTCTTTTGCTTTACGTTCACGCGCTTTTTGACGATCAGTCAATACAGGCTCAGCGCCTTCTGCAGGAGCATCTGCTTTTGGCTTGCGACCTTTCTTCACTTCTTCAGTCGCAACAACCTCAGTCCCCACATCAACTGCTTTGGCTTTTTTACCCTTAGCTTCTTTAACCGCTTCAACCTTAGGAGTCGCTACCTTACCTTTTTTAGGAGCCTCAACCTTGGCAGCTTTAGCTGGAACTTTTGCAGGAGCCTTGGTAACTGGTTTAGCTGGAGCCTTGCTTGGCTTAGCTGCAACCTTTTTTACTACCGCCTTTACCGGCTTTGCTGGAGCTTTTGCTACAGGTTTAGCTGGGGCTTTTGCTTTCGGTGCTGGTTTTGCTGGGGCCTTTACTGGCTTAGCAGGTGTCTTCGCTTTTGCTGCAGGTTTAGCTGGAGCCTTTGCTTTCGGTGCTGGTTTAGCGGGTGTCTTGGCTTTTGCTGCAGGCTTGGCTGGTTTAGCTGCTGGTTTTTTCTTAATATTTGGCATTTATTCGCACTTACTCACGTTACTGATGATTGTTCTCGACTGCTTAGGCGCAGCTACTTTATCCACTTGCCCCAAATTTCTTCAAAATAAAGCGCAAGTGGCTGA
>NZ_NCFJ01000627.1:0-1319 GCF_002281105.1 Polynucleobacter sp. 35-46-11 | reverse complement strand
TACTGCACGATCACACCTTTTGGCTTTTCAATGGCGACGATCTCTAAAACGTCTTCTAGAGTCAATGGCTCGAAATACAAACGATCAGATGTGTCGTAGTCAGTAGAAACAGTTTCTGGATTGCAGTTCACCATGATGGTTTCATAACCATCATCGCGCATGGCTAAAGCAGCGTGCACGCAGCAGTAGTCAAACTCAATGCCTTGACCGATACGGTTCGGGCCACCACCCAAGACCATGATCTTGTCTTTACTTGTAGGTTGAGATTCGCACTCACCGTGCTCTGCTTCGTATGTGGAATACAAATACGCAGTATTTGTAGAGAACTCTGCTGCGCAGGTATCTACACGCTTGTAAACAGGCACCACTTTGAAACGATGACGTGCGGCGCGTACTGAGGCGGCATCTACCCCAAGCAATTTAGCTAAGCGACGATCTGAGAAACCTTTTTGTTTAATGAAGCGCAACTCTGACGCTGAAAGGCTATCAATCTTGCGCTGTTTGAGCTCTGTCTCCATTGTGATGAGTTCTTCAATTTGTTCCAAGAACCAAGGATCTACCTTAGTCTCGTTGTAAACCTCATCTAAACCCATTCCCATACGGAAAGCGTCAGCCAAATACCAAATACGGTCTGGACCTGGCTCGCCAATTTCTTGAATGATGTCATCTAAGTCTGTCGAGACTTCATCCAAGCCATCCACACCAACTTCTAAGCCACGCAGAGCTTTTTGGAATGACTCTTGGAAAGTGCGGCCAATAGCCATCACCTCTCCAACCGATTTCATCTGGGTTGTTAAGCGAGAATCTGCTTGCGGGAACTTCTCAAATGCAAAGCGAGGAATCTTCGTGACTACATAGTCGATGGATGGCTCAAAAGATGCTGGGGTTGCACCACCAGTAATGTCGTTCTTTAACTCATCCAAGGTATAGCCAACAGCGAGCTTTGCAGCAATCTTCGCAATTGGGAAGCCAGTGGCTTTAGAGGCCAGTGCAGATGAACGTGAAACACGAGGGTTCATCTCAATGACGATCATGCGACCATCAACTGGGTTGATTGAGAACTGGACGTTTGATCCGCCAGTGTCTACGCCAATCTCACGCAATACGGCAATCGATGCATTTCGCATCAATTGATATTCTTTATCAGTTAATGTTTGCGCAGGAGCAACGGTGATCGAGTCACCGGTATGCACACCCATAGGATCTAAGTTTTCGATTGAGCAAACGATGATGCAGTTATCGGCACGGTCACGCACCACTTCCATCTCAAACTCTTTCCAACCTAAGAGAGACTCTTCAATTAAGAGCTCACGTGTTGG
>NZ_NCFJ01000085.1:0-7993 GCF_002281105.1 Polynucleobacter sp. 35-46-11 | reverse complement strand
ACTTGAAATTACCGCCCGCAAATCCCGGCACCATTGTTGAAGAAGCTGCCAATGAGCAATGGGCTGACTTTGACTATGCGCTGAAAGAAAATTTCAAGCGCTCAAATGATGCGTGGTCCTGGTTTCTAGGCAAACCTCTAGTTCGCCCAACTTAATTTGCGCTAGGCGCTCCGCGCAAAATCCAGCCTGTCAATAAAGATACATCGGCATCGCTTAACTTCGCATTTGCTGGCATAGGCACAACACCCCAAGATCCAGAGCCACCTTTAATAATTTTGTTTTTTAAAAACACAGTTGCACCAGGGTCATTCGAATATTTCTTTGCAATCGCCTGAAAACTTGGTCCCACAATTTTTTTATCTTTTGCATGGCACCCTAAGCAAGCACTTTGTTTTGCAAGTGCGAATGCCTTTGCATCATCCGCGGTCGCACTTGCAGAGAAAATTGAGAGGAGGGTGGCGAGCAAAAAAAATTTCACATCTGATCTCAAAAAAAATTTTCTGACTTACTACCAAAACATCTTACTGCTTTGGAGCAGAGTTAGGCTGAGACTCATCCGCCTTGCCTTGTTTTTCTAGGCGCACTTTTTCTGCCTCAGAAATAATATCGAAATAGGCGTAAACATCTTTTACACCGTCAGCGTTGCTTGCTACTTTCTTGGCAATTGCTGCTTCATTTTGCGTCAGAATTCCCATCAAATAAACGCTACTACCTTCAGCAACAATCGCCATCGAATTGGATGGCAGCTTATCGGTAAAAATCATTTGTGTTTTGATTTTGGATTCAAGGAAAGTATCGTTCGCGCGAGCTGTATAAGAGCTATTTGGTCCAATGATCAATTCATTAAAAACGGAACGCGCATTCTTCATCGCCTTTACATAAGCACCAGCCTGGCCTTTAATATCGGCATCTTTCACCTCGCCAGTTAACAATACCTTTTGATTGAATGAGGTGACATTGATGTGCGCATCATCGCCATAACGTTTGGACAGAGCATTTCCTGCCTCCAACTCAATACCCTTATCGATTGCCTGAACTGCTGGCGTACGACGATCAGCCATAACACTCGCGCCTGCCACAACACCACCAACAGCCAACACTCCGCAACCAGATAAAAATGATGCAATCAAAAGTGCAGCAAAGAGTTTGATGGTGGGTGTATTTCGCATGTAAGAACTTTCTAATTAGTGAAACTATTAATCAAGCAATAAATGGTCTACGCCATCACATAGCGCGTGAAGTAAAACTAAATGCGTTTCTTGAATACGTGCAGTACGAGTGGAGGGTGCACATAGATGAATATCATCCGCATCCAATAGGCTTGCAATTTTTCCACCGCCATTACCAGTCAGGGCAATAATTTTGATCCCCATTTTTTTTGCAGCCTCAATAGCCTTCACTACGTTTTTTGAATTTCCTGAAGTAGAGATGCCAATTAAGATGTCGCCTTTTTTTCCAAGGCCGCGTACTTGCTTGCTAAAGATCTCGTCATAACTGTAATCATTTCCGACTGCGGTCAAAATTGAAGTATCGGTTGTCAATGCAATCGCAGCTAACTCTTGTCGCTCTCTCTCAAAGCGACCAATCAACTCGGCAGCAAAATGTTGTGCGTCCGCAGCTGATCCGCCATTGCCGCAAGCCATCACTTTTCCACCGGCACGCAAACAGTCTGTCATAGCGACTATGCCGCGCGCAATTTGCTCTGGAAGTATTTTTTCAGCTTCTTGCTTTACTGCAATGCTGTCCAAGAAATGTTGGGATGCGCGAGCGCGAAGCCGTTCAAGGGTATCTTTATCCATCACATTATTATGCGCCAAAGTAAGCACAAGATGTCTAAGCTGCCCCCGAATTCAAAAGAGACGTATGCTCTTAGCTATCGAGATCTCTTTCACAAAGATTGCCCTATGGAATTAAGCTCCTTTGACTTTTTAAAACAGCAGGATCTTCCTGCGGGAGCCCTGTATATGGTTGCCACCCCTATTGGTAATTTAGGGGATATCACCTTACGCGCGCTGCACGTCCTAAATTCCGTGGATGGTATTGCCTGTGAAGACACTAGGCATAGCGCGCCCCTGCTTCAACACTTTGGGATTCATAAAAAATGTGTCGCCCTGCATGAGCACAATGAAATTGCTGGCGCTCAAAATATTATTGAGCATCTTTCTCAAAACGAACGTTGGGCCTATGTTTCAGATGCTGGCACTCCAGGCGTTTCTGACCCAGGTGCACGCCTGGTAAATGCGGTTCAAAAAGCAGGCTTTCGAATTATCCCCATACCCGGTGCTAGCGCAGTATCTTCTGCCATCTCTGCCAGTGGCTCAGTAATGCTGCCATCGGAAGGACGCTTTCAGTTTCTCGGCTTCTGGCCCAACAAAGCAAAAGAGCGAAGCACGTTCATCAAAGACATTCGAAGTAATTCAAAGGCAAGCATTTTTTTTGAATCGCCACATCAAATCCGCGAAACGCTGATGATGATTAACAAAGAGCTGGAACCAGAACGGCAGATACTGGTGGGCAGGGAGCTTACTAAAAAATTTGAGCAACTCGTCACACTCACTGCTGCAGATGTTCCCGCATGGCTTGATAAAGCAGAAAGCCTCAAGGGTGAATTTATTGTTTTGGTAGCTGGCCGCCAGGCTAATGCCGATGAAGCCCCAGAGCACTCCACGCTATTGGTGTGGGCAAATGCTCTAAGCCCTTATTTAGGTAGCAAGGAAATTGCCGCTGTACTCGCACAAACTCTAGGGCTGAGCAAGAAAGATGCCTACCAGGTTGCGCTTGATGCTAAAGGCCAAGCTGATGGACAATAAAAAAGCTGGCAGGTAGCCAGCTTTTTCGAATGTGCTAAAAATTATTTAGCGGCAGGGGGATTGGGAGCCTTAGGCTCTGGCAATGTACCACCAGCAGAATTTGCCAAGTAGGCTACAGCGCGGCCCAATTCATAATCACTAATATCGGCTGGACTCGCTCCACCTCTGGCTGGCATTGCACCTTTGCCTTTGACTACTGAGGTCA
Source organism: Polynucleobacter sp. 35-46-11 (assembly GCF_002281105.1). NCBI lineage: Bacteria > Pseudomonadati > Pseudomonadota > Betaproteobacteria > Burkholderiales > Burkholderiaceae > Polynucleobacter > Polynucleobacter sp. 35-46-11. Next base: position 4,978 of record NZ_NCFJ01000085.1, on the reverse strand, counting down.
ATAAGCCGTCATAACCCTTGCCTAGACGAGCGCTCCAAGCGGCAGTATCGCCAAACTTCGGTGCACCAGCAGCACCACTTGCATGGCATGATGCACAGACTGCCTTATATACCTGCTCACCAGTTTGCAACTCACGCGGCTTGCTAGCATCTTTAAAGTTTAATTTTGCAACGGGTTTAATCAATACCTCGGCAGATGCTTCAGCATCCGTACGCTTGCCGTTATTTACAAACACCATTAGTAACAAAATAATAATCAGTGGCACAAAAAAGCTAGCAAACACCATGATGATTAGTTGTTTAGGGGACTTAATTAGGTTGCCGTGCGCTTCGCTCATAGGACTTTTATCGTTTGACGGGTTGAAAGGTTACTTTGCCGTGATTATAACGAGACCGGGAGGGTATAGGCACTTACAATGGCGTAGTTAGCGAATTTCCTACTGGCGCCCGTAGCTCAGTGGATAGAGTATTGGCCTCCGAAGCCAAGGGTCGCAGGTTCGATTCCTGCCGGGCGCACCAAAACACGGGGGTTTTTGACCTATATCATGCGTAAATTCGTGAAAAAGGCTATCATTTGCACCTAACTTATTGATTCTTATCATGTCAAATCACATAAATCCAGCACTCTCCGAACCATCTATGGCCAATCCTTTGGCCCCTGATCTTCCATTGCCGCATCGTAAAGTCATCCGCAGCTGGCTAATCCCAATGGCTGAAGGGCAAACAGCAAAGGCAATCGCGCTTCTGGTTTTGGACGCAGCTTTGTGGCTGGGCTGTATTGCTGGGACTATTTTTGTTGAAAGCATTCTGATCAAGATCATCTTGGGCTTAGTTGCTGGCTTCGTTACTGGTCGAATCTTCATTTTGGGTCATGATGCCTGCCACCAAAGCTACACACCACACCGCGAACTCAATAAAGTCTTGGGTCGTATTGCATTCTTGCCGTCCTTAACCCCATATAGCTTATGGGATGTAGGCCACAACGTGGTTCACCACGGGCAAACCAACCTCAAGGGCTTTGACTTCGTCTGGGCCCCTCTATCAAAAGCCGAGTTTGATGCTCTGCCTGCATGGCGCAAAGCTCTAGAGCGTCTTTACCGTAGCGGCTGGGGTCCAGTTTTCTATTACCTGATTGAAATCTGGTGGAGACGCGAGTACTTCCCAAATGCTAAAAACAAGCCAGGCGATCGTCCAATTTTCCTGAAGGACAACCTGTTGGTGACTGGTTTTGCCATAGTTTGGATTGCTTGCCTCATTGCTGGCGCCCTTGCCACCGGTCAATCAGTTTGGCTTGGCCTGATCACCGGCTTTGCTATTCCCTTCTTATTCTGGAACGGGATGATCGGCTTTGTGGTTTATGTTCACCATACCCATCCAAAAGTTTCTTGGTATGACAAGAAATCCGAGTGGTTGCGTGCCCAGCCTTTTGTGTCCACTACAGTTCATCTGACCTTTAACTGGGTTTGGGGCTCTTTGATGCACCATATCATGGAGCACACCGCCCACCACGTAGATATGAGCGTTCCCCTATATCGCCTCCAAGAAGCCCAAAATACCCTTGAAACCATCCTTCCAGAGCGTATTTTTGTTCAAAAGTTCTCTTGGGCCTGGTATTTCGATACAGCCCGAAAGTGCAAGCTGTATGACTTTGAAAATAAGGCTTGGTTAGATTTCGATGGCAATAAAACGGCTGATTCAGTCCGAGTTGTCCTGAGCCCAGCCCCAGCGGGACAAAACGGGTAAAATAGATCCTCTGTACAAGATTTGGCTTACCCGGATTGCCCATGACTACCTCGACTCCAGCTGCTACCCAAGAAACCTCACAGAGCCTTAAGTTTTGCTCTTCATGCAGTCGCGAAAAGCGCCTAGAAGGTGGCACCTGGATTCCGACAAGCAATCGGAAGCAACGTTGGATTTGCGCCAGCTGTTTATACAACCGCACGCATCGCACCGGTTCAGCAAAAGCCTAACTCTCAATTAGGCTTAACCAATTCAAACCTGATCAATCCCCAACGTAGGGGTTCGTTTGGCGCTCTTTGCCAAATGTTGACATAGGTCCATGACCAGGAACAAACTGCACATCATCACCTAGTGGCCACAATTTTGTCTTAATGGCATTAATTAAGTCGGCATGATTACCACGCGGGAAATCTGTTCTGCCGATTGATCCAGCAAATAAAACATCGCCAACTAAAGCCAAGCGATCTTCTTTATCAAAGAACACAATATGGCCTGGCGTATGGCCCGGACAGTGCAGCACTTGCAAATCAACATTACCAACTTGTACATGATCGCCATCCTCTAACCAGCGAGTAGGCAAAAATGCTTTTGCATGCCCAAATCCAAAGCGTATAGTTTGCTCAGGCAATTGATCTAGCCAAAACTGTTCATCAATTTGTGGGCCTTCAATTGGTACGCCCAGTTGATCAGCTAAGTCCTTGGCTGCAGCACAATGATCTAGATGGCCGTGAGTTAATAATATTTTTTTAACCGTACCGCCCAGTTGTTTAACGCCATCCAAAATCTTGTCTATATCTCCACCAGGATCAACTACCGCTGCATCCCCTGTTTCTTGACAAACCAAGATTGAGCAGTTTTGCTCGAATGGAGTAACGGGCACAATTCCTAATTTGATCGGCATAAATGAGAAACGCTTAAAGTTATTAGCCACTGGTTGATTGCAAAGACGCTAGAATACATCTCACAGGATACACAATGAAAACTCAAGACACATTTAAATTTGCAGAAACGCATGAGTGGGCTAGCATCGAAGATGATGGACTAGCTTGGGTTGGCATCAGCAATCATGCCCAAGAATCTTTAGGTGATGTCATGTTTTTTCAAGCGCCAAAAGTTGGGCAGCAAGTGAAGCAAGGCGAAGCCATCGCAGCAATAGAGTCCGTTAAAGCGGCGAGTGATATTCATGCGCCTATTAGTGGCGAGATCGTTGCATTGAATGACTCAATGGATTCCAGTCCAGAGTTGGTGAACGAAAATCCTTATGCGGTTTGGCTATTTAAAATTAAGCCAACAACAGAATCTCTGACTGTCGATCTAAATGCCTTAATGTCTCTTGCGCAATATGAATCTGGCCCAGGCGCCTAAATACTAATAGGGTCTCGCTCTACGAGCCAACGAATGCGGGATGCCTTACTGATTCTTCCGGTGGATTCTTGGCGCAAATCTTGATCAATCATTTCAAGGGCCTCTTGTAAAGTCTTGCGATTGACTGACTCAATTAATAACTGGGCGCGCTCTGAACCAGCCACTCGCATGACCGGCTTGGGCACGGGATCATAGACCTTCAGTTCTTTTGTAATCATCCCTCGACTTTTCATGCGAGTCTTCAGTTCATTCAAAAACTGAATCGCTTTATCTAGACTTTTTCCTTCCGCATGAATGAGGGCTTGATAAGAGTAGGGCGGTAACTTTGCCTCTTCACGCTCGCTTGCAATAAATGCTAGAAATCCATCGACATCGTGTCTAAGTAAATATTGAAACACTGGTGACTCGGGGTACTGAGTCTCGATATAAATATCGCCACCAGAATCAGTACTACTGCCAGATCTACCTGCCCGACCAGCCACTTGAACTAACTGCGCAAATAATCTTTCTGCAGCTCTAAAGTCCGCTGAATACAGTCGACTGTCTGAATCTAATACTGCAACTAATCCAATATTTTGATAATCGTGCCCCTTGGCAATCATTTGAGTGCCAACAACAATATCTACATTGCCATTATGTATTTCCTGAAAGAGTGCCTCTGCTCCCTTACTCTTTCTGCTTGAGTCTGTATCGACCCGCAGCACTTTAGCTTGCGGCCACATTTCCTCTATTGCATCTTCTAGCTTTTGCGTTCCATGACCAAGCGTTTTTAAATCGGCATTGCCACAATCTGGGCAGAACTGAGGAATGGGTTTAACTAAGCCACAATGATGGCAACTCAACACTGGTCTTTTCCCCAATGCTCCTGCCTTATGCATCACGGTGTAGGTAGAGCATTGTGTGCACTTTGACAGCCAATTGCAGGCAGAGCAACTCAGTACGGGAGCATAGCCCCGGCGATTAATCAAAATTAAGCTCTGCTTTTTTTCACCCAAAGTCTTAGTAATGGCACTTGCTAGCGTCTTACTAATAAGGCTTTTTTCCTTGGTTGCACCTATATCGCCTGGACTAAATTGATTTTGTGGATCACGCGTATTTATCAAGTGGACGCTGGGCAAGCTTGCGCCCTGGGCACGCTGATCCAGTCGAATATATTCATAGCGACCAGATTGAGCAGCAAGCCAGGTTTCTAGTGATGGTGTTGCAGTAGATAAAAGGATGGGAATTTTTTGATCATGCGCTCGCCATATTGCTAAATCTCTTGCTGAGTATCGCGTACCATCTTGCTGTTTATATGACGGGTCGTGCTCCTCGTCGACTACGATGGCACGTAAGTTTGGCATTGGCGTTAATGCTGCCAATCTTGTTCCTAAAATGATTTTCGCCTTGCCCGTCATTGCTTCATACCAAGCAACGCCTCTTTTCTTTTCACTGACACCGCTATGCAGTACAGCCATTTTTTTATCTGGGAAGTAGGCCTTCACGCGCCTCTCAAGTTGCGGCGTTAAATTAATTTCTGGCACTAGCAACAGCACTTGTGCGCTTTCATCATGCAAGATGCTTGCTAGCCAATTCAAAAATACGGCAGTCTTTCCGCTGCCGGTCTGACCCTGCAACAGGATTGCTCTAAATTGATCTTCTTTTTCATGATTTGCTAATAACTCTTGCAAAGCATTCTTTTGGCTTGGATTTAATTGTTCTTGGGTTATCAATCCCTCTGCAAGTACATCAAGCTTTTTTTTACTCTTTTCGGCTGACTCTAGCTTCTCGGGAATTTTTTCCCAGTTATCAGCCTTTTTCCACATCTGCGGAATAACCGGCAAGATGGTTTCTCCCAGCGCGTGGATATAGTACTGGCTTGCAAAATTCATCAG
>NZ_NCFJ01000084.1:0-8004 GCF_002281105.1 Polynucleobacter sp. 35-46-11 | reverse complement strand
CGACTTAAAATATTGCACAGAATTTAAATTCCAAAGTGGTTCTGTAGTGGATGGCGGATTTTTAAGTTTGGAAGATATTAACAAGAAGCCCCAAAAATATTTTGCAAATTGTGTGCGAAAAATTTATGAGAAAGCTTATGACAATGATGTATTTCAGAGCATTGCCGAGCTTAATTCAATAGAAAATGTGGAAGATATCAAAACGGTTTTGGAGTTGCTTTTATTTAAAAGGTACTTTTCGCTCAACGGACTTCCATATTCGCCATCAAGTGGCGAAGCTTCTATGGTTATGTTGCAAAAAGAGCTTGCTACTGACAAGGAGGTGTATATCTTGGATGAGCCAGAAAGAAGTTTGGGTAATGACTATATTAACGATGTTATCGTTCCGATAATTAAAGAGCGAGCACAGGCAGGGAAAAGGGTATTTATCTCAACTCATGATGCAAATATTGCTGTTAGAACCCTTCCCTATAGCTCCCTATACCGATGCTATGGTCAGGGGGGATACAGCACCTACATAGGCAACCCTTTCTCAAATGATCTTGTTAACCCGGAGAACCCAGATGACCGCCTAGACTGGAAAAATATAAGCATGAGAACTCTCGAGGGAGGGGAAGATGCATTTGGTGAGAGGGGAAAAATCTATGGAAACAGTTAATGCAAGCGTTGTAAATAGTGATGAAAAATTTTTCATCAAATTCAGGTTAGGTGATGCAGAGATTTGCATTCCGATGTCAGAGGATGACCCAAACGCAGTTAAGGATGCTTTTAATAAAATTATTATTCACATTAAGAGTGGAGATTTTGAGGTTAAATTGGGACAAGCTAAGGACGATTTATTTTCTCAAGTCGCAAATGAGTATCTTGCTCAATTAAATAGGGAAATTAAAGAGGTTCGCTCTGAAATGAGTCAATATGGTTTACTTTAGTATTTTAAATAAATTGCAAATAAATCCATCCGCTATATTTTCTGAGTTTATAAATGGGATGTGCCCCAAGACCGCAAAGACCTTCAACAAAAATGGACCGCCCGCATCACACATGCGCGCTCTCACTGGGCAACATTCCATAAACGCGTAAGACACAATCGCAATACTGTTGCTGGGTTTAATTGGAATGCCGACCCCACTGGCAAAGACTTCTATAGCCTAAGAGCCAACCTTATTCATGGCACCATCTCTGCAGTTCTTCCTAACGTCTATGCACGCAATCCAGAAATATCTACAACACCCACCCACTCGGGCGCGGATATTAAGCTCTTCTGTAAAACATTGGAGAAGGTCACCAATAGAGCTCTAGAACATGCTCAGTTAAAGAATCGAGCCAAGTCGACTGTAAGAGCGGCGCTTACCTGTAGCTTCGGAATTCTCAAAGTGATGTATCAGCGAGACCCCGGCAAGGATTCATATATCCAGGGTCGCATCAACGATGCCCAAGAAAACCTCCTGGCCATAGAAGACTTAGCGCGAGACCTTCAAGGCGATGATCAACATCATCATGATGTAAAGAAGGCAGAGTTAGAAGAGCTCATCAAGTCACTACAAGAGCAAACCGAAGTGCAATCCGCTGAAGGCTTAGTAATCGATAGAGTCCTTACGGAAAACCTTCTCATCGACCCCTCAATCTGTGAGTTCTGGGACTACACCGATGCAGACTGGATCTGCCAAATCATCCCAATGAAGCGCGGCCAAGCAGAAGCGCTCTACAAGAAGAATCTAGCTAATGCCAAGATCTATCAACCTGGCCAAGGCGAACCATCTCATAAGAAAGCCAAACGCTTAGCCTCATTGCAGATGAATGCTGGTTCAGGCTCAGTCATAGATGATCAGCAGATAGCGGTACTAGAGATCTGGGATAGAGCTACCCAGCGTGTTTATACGATGGTGGAAGGCGCGACTGAATGGCTACGCGAACCTTACTCCCCACCAAGAGCCGGAGAGCGCTGGTACCCATTCTTCTTATTGCCATACCAAGTAGTCGATGGTCAGTTCGTTGGTCCAAGCCTGGTTGATCTGACTGAGCGATTGCAGGATGAGCATAACGAAGCCAGGGATCGGTTTAATCAACATCGAGACCTCTGCATTCCGGGGTGGGTAGCATCAGCCGATATCAATGAAAAGACCATTAAGAAGCACTCAGATTCAAGATTTGGCGAGATCACGATTATTGATACAGAAGGCAAGCCTCTAAATCAAGTGATTATTCCCAGAGGCCACCCCAAGATCGACCCCATCGTCTATGACACCAGTGCAGTGCGTTATGACTGGGAGCAAGTTACTGGCTTGCAAGATGCTGCGCGCTCCACAGTAGTCAGGCCTAAGACAGCAACCGAAGCAAACATTCTACAAAGAGCCTTATCAGGGCGCGTATTCGAATTTAAAGACCAGATAGAAGATTGGCTACAAGAGATTGCGCAATACAGCGCCCAAGTTCTTTTACAAGAACTGACCAAAGAGCAAGTAGAGCGCTACATGGGGCCACCAAGTACTAATGCCACCATGGTCAATGGCGAACTAGTCATGACCATGGAAAAAACCTACGATTGGCCAGCACTCACTAAAGACCGAATCTTTGACATGGTAGATCTACGCATAAGAGCGGGCACCACTGGAGCGCCGGATGGCATAGAAGACAAAGAGAGTTGGCTCAAGGTTTTACCCATGATTACGAATCTATCAATTCAGATGCAAAACCTACAAGCTAGAGGAATGGATTACGAACATATCCGTAATCTCCTACACGAGACTCTCTTGCGGTATGACGATCGTATCGATTCAAATCTATTTATACCGAACATAGAAAAGCAAGCGGAGGGATACGTAGATATCAACAGCGATCTTTCGATGAATCGGATGTGGCAAATGGGTGGAGACAAGCGCAGTACAGAACAACAATCAAAAGAGGAGACAGCAGATGCAAGAAGTGAAAAACTTTAGTTCTGGAGTATTAACCAATGGTGGTGCGATTCAGCGGGTGCAAGACCGTGAAGCCAAGCGTGAGCGTGAGCGCCTAGAAAAGGAGGCATATGAAAAGCATGCAGCCGAATCAGCCGCAAGACGCAATAAAGCCAGGGAAGATCGCGCCATTGAATTAGCTGAGCAATCTAAAGCAAGACAAGCTGCCGAAGAAGAAAAGCAGCGTAAGGCCGCGGAAAAATCAGCTCGTGATGAAGAGGAAAGGCTAAAGGTCGTTGCAGCCAAGGAGACCGCTCGTTTAGCAAGACAACAAGACCTGGATAGAAGGCTTGCAGAAAACAAAGAGAAGCAAGCGGCAGAACAAGCTGCCGCTGAAGTTGCTGCACTATTGGCAAAGCAGCAAGAGCTAGAGCGTCAAAACCAAAAGCAAACCCAGGCAGCAGCGCTATTGGATGATCTAAGTAAAGCCCCAGATGCAACCAAGACAGAAGCTTCAAAGCCGGTAATGGTGACTAAAGAGCTTGAGGATCCAGAAGAGCTGGAGGAGTTGGAACCTGAGGAGCTGGTATTGCAAATAGTGAAGGGCGCGGTCCATGTGCCAGCATCAATACCTACTATCGATGCAAGCGAAGGCGCTAGGACAGAGTTGCCAGCAGCTTATGACATGAGCGCGCTGATGCCCGCACCTGCCGTTCACACTGTAGAAGCTGCGCCACAGTCAGAAGTGCAAGTAGAAAGTGGCAAAGAGCTTATTGACGGCATCCTAACGGGCGCTGAACCAGCACCTCAAGATCAGGAGCAAGTGCCACAAGCAGCTCGTAGTGAGAATCGATTTCAGAAGATCATCAATACCAACCGCGATCTTGCAAAAGAAAACCAAACTCTTAAAGCAAGGGTCGAGAAGTTATTAGATGAAGTGCACGGCTACCAGGTTGAAGGTGAGCTAGTAGGCAGCATCTTGGATACACAGGAGCGTGCAAAGCGTCAGGACCCGCCCCAGAATGCAGCAGAGCGTTATCTAAAGCCTAAGCTATTTAACGTTGTAGATGAAGCTAAAAAAGAGATGCTCAAGTACCTCTCAACTCGTGAGGATGAGATTGATCACACGCATAAGTCAGTATTGTTTCTGAAATACATGCAAGACCCGTTCTATATGAATGTGTTCGTGCAAAACAATCAGGCTTCTGAGTGGTGGCCTGTAATTGATTCAATTTACAACTCGATTGGTTTGTCTGCGCCAGATTGGTCCAAGTCAATGGTTGAGACTTATCAACCCAAGGCTCAGCCACAGCCTCAGCCAATAAGAGCACGAACAGCAACTCTAGGTTCGCCAGTAGCTAGCTCTGAGCAACCAATGGACCGGATAGCCCAGCATCTTGGCAATATGGGAATTTAAGGGCCTATTACTAGGTCATGAGTGATTTTTCACACAAGCAGTTTCAAGGGCAGCTTTTTACTTTTGAACACTTAAAGCCAATTACCTTGGGCCTTGATTTGGCAATCAATCGTGTGGATCAGGCCATCCAAATTTTCGTGACATTTGGATGTCACTGCTTTACAGAGGAGTTTGACTCAAGCAAACATCGTGAAGAGCATGTCTATAGGTATCTCAGAGAGTTAAGAGCTTTTGATCCGCTACGTTACCAGTGCTCAAAGCATTTACCTACAGTAATGCAGACTTTGTTAAACGGGCTTATTTATCGGTCAGATAAAAGTTACACCTATGTATCGCAGATTGTGATTGATTCGCCGAATGGACCACAGCCGTATTCCATATTTTTTAGCTTAGAAAGGATGGGAAGTGCCAATGCTGTAGATTTAAAACTTTATGTCAAAAGTGCCTATATCAGCCCGTTAAAGTCTGGTAAAAATGCGCAAAAATGGCGTTTTAAGGGCTTGGTGTGTGATGTGCTGGGGGTATCTTGACAAAAGTTTTTCAGGGGGTAATAATCTTACAAAGACAGTTCGAGAGCGAGTGAGTATACGAACTAGCTGCCTAGCAATAGGTCCTGCAAGCCAGCAGGGGTAACAGAGCCTCGCAGCGAGATCCCATAAGATCTCAAGGAAAGGGCCTTCGGGCCCTTTTTCTTTGGCTAAAAATTTACCGACACTGCCTGCAAAATCAAGGTCACCCCAGAGGGGTGGCGAAGCTTACCTTGATGTGCGATGCCTAAAAGACACTATTTCGATGGTTAAGGTGACAAAAAGGAGCCTTGACCATAGAAGCAGAAGTGGGTTCATTGCAAATAAAAACCCCAGAAATATCCAAACCCCTTACCAAGTACCCCAATAATCAATTCATGTAGAGAGAGCTAAACACTCTATCTACTGCTTCATGTCAATGCGTTAAAGCTAGAGTCGCGCCTAGTAGCGTAGCAATGGATGGGTTCACGCTCCATCACCAGGTATTGAAGCCAACCAATTTATTAAATAACTATTGATGGGGTGGCATATGCCAATTTCAAATACAGACTTGCAAGAGTTAGCTAAGGTTTCCTTAGATGAGTACTTACGCAATCTACCAGTCGATCAAATCGCTGTAGAGAGACCTTTCCTTAAAAAACTCATGGAGGGGCGTAAGAGCTTATTAGGCGCAAAACAGAACGTAGTCGAAAATATCCGCAAAGAACACGGCAGTAACTTTAGCTGGGCGTTTGGAGAAGAGACGGTCAAGTTCAATAAACGCAATACCACTGAGCAAGCCTCCTTCCCGTGGCGTAGGGCGGTGGATGGTCTCTATATTGACTATGACCGCTTATTCAGTAACGGGATCAAAGTGCGTGAAGGCGGGGCTCGAGGTTTTCAGCTCGAATACAACGAACGCGTACAACTAATCAACCTCTTGGATGAGCAATTAGAAGTCCTACGAGAAGGATTCCTCAATAAGCTGGACTTAGAGTTACACCGCGACGGCTCACACGGCGCAGATGCAGTAGTTGGTTTAGATAGCCTAGTCAGCCTAGCGCCTGATGCTGGCACAGTAGGCGGTATTGATCGAGCCAAAGCAAGCTACTGGCGTAACTACGCAGTCAAAGACATTGCCTCAACATCGCCAGGGAACTTAGTAGGTGAGATGGAAACTGCATGGCGTCAATGTATTAAACATGGCGGTAGCCCTGATTTCATCATCGCTGGGGGTAAGTTCATTGATACCTATCGCAAGCAGGTGACAGTGACTCATATCGCTGGATCAGGTGAGACCAAGTACATCGATGCTGGCGTTGGAGCAGGCGTTAACACTGGCTTAGCTTTTAAAGGAGTGGAGATCATCTGGGATCCACAGTTTGATGAGCTTGATGCCATGGCTAATCGCACGGTGGAGTGGAGTAAGCGTTGTTATTTCCTCAACACTCGATTTATGAAGCTGCGCGATGACGATCTAGACATCGTTGCCCCAATCCGTCCGCACGATACCTTGGCAATGTATGCCATGGTTAATCTGCGCTGCGCTTTATCTATCTCACGAGCGAATGCCCATGCGGTATTGGCAATTCAATAAGGAGGAAGAAATGAACAACAGTATGAACCATAAAGAGCTCATTCATAGCGACTTCCAAATTAAAGAGGTGGAAGCGGTAGTGCGCAGAGATGCCTTCACAACCATCCATGTGTACGTACCGCCGTATGAAACTAATATCCTTCGCAATCTCTTTGGGCGCGAGAACGTCACGGTGTTCGAGCGCCCTTCAAAGACCACCATTACTCCAGAGCAGGAGTACGACCGCCTATGCGCTAAGTATGGCCATGAGGTCGTAGCCAAAGTCTTTGGTGAGGATGATGGCGATCGCCTAATGGAGATCGTGGAGGGCTTGATGAAAGAGGGTCAGCTTCCAGCGCAAGAGAAAGCATTAGAAGAGACTATTGATCAAGCAGGACCTCATCAAGAGTCACCAGAAACTAAAGGAGCCAAGAAACGCTAGCAGTAGGGAAGACCACCGCTAGCAGCAGGTGTTTGGGTGCGGCTGCGGGTGTTGAAGTAACCATGGTGTGTGGGCGCGCGTAACTGCGCCCCACTGCCAACACCAATTAAAAGCCTTGGCGGTAGTGGGGCGGTGGACTTCCATATTCCAAGCATCAAGAAAAGAACTAATGACATGCTTCCAATCATCGCCTCTCTAGTACAAACCTTGGCCGTAAATGGCCTTGGTCTACTTGCGGGCGCGGTCCAGGCTAAAGGTAAGGAATTTATTGAGAGCAAGATTGGTGCGCGTATTCCAGACAACCCCAGTCAGGAAGATCTCATTAAGCTCAAGCAGCTAGAGATTGAACAAGAGCAACTCCTTTTGCAATACACGCTCAAGCAAAAGGAGTTGGAGATTGAGGAATCCAAGCTTCTAGCGGAGATGCATCGTGCTTCACAAGAGAATGCCACGCAGCGCTGGCAATCAGATATGGGCAGCGATTCCAAGTTATCAAAGAACATTCGTCCAGGTACATTGGTGTACATCCTCACGGCCTACCTCTTGTTCGCTTTGCTCTCCGCCATGGGAATTGATATCAATGAGGCTTATGTAAAGCTCCTAGGAGAATGGGGGCAACTAGTCATGCTGGCTTACTTTGGCGGTAGATCGGTAGAAAAGATCTTTGAGATGCGTATGCATGGCTTAAACAAAAAAGAAGAGCAATGAGCAATTTAGTAAAAGAGCAGGCAGCATTCCTAATTGACGTCAGTCGCCTCATTCAGTTTGCAGCTGCAGAAGGATGGGTAATCACTGGTGGGGAGCTTTGGCGCTCACCAGAGCAGCAAGAGATCTATTTCAAAAGCGGTAGGTCTAAAACAATGAACAGCAATCATCTAAGGCGCTGCGCTATTGATTTCAATTTCTTCTGGAATGGAAAACTTGTCTGGGATAAAGATCTCATCCGTACGGTTGGCGAATACTGGGAAAGCCTAGACCCTAAGAATAGATGGGGTGGAAATTTCAAAGGATTTGTGGATGTGCCACATTTTGAACGGGTGTGTTGAGGTTAACCCCCAGAGGTCGGCTATCGGCCAGAAGTAGTCACTGCAATTCTAGTAACTGAACTCATTTAATTACAATTTCAGAATTAAAGAAGATAGAAATTTAAATTGTGTCTTAAATCGTAT
>NZ_NCFJ01000626.1:0-1324 GCF_002281105.1 Polynucleobacter sp. 35-46-11 | reverse complement strand
ATTCACCCCTCCACTCCTCTTAGCGGCCCCCTCAACGCCGGCGATTACCGCGAACGTGACGTTTTGCGCCTGCTGGCCTCTGGTCTGCCGGACTCATTCGACGTTTTCCACAACCTCCCTTGGTCTTCAATTCACCAAGGTACCCAGCATTTTGGTGAACTAGATCTAGTAGTCATCTCCCCCGTCGGTCACATCTTGCTGATTGAAGTCAAAGCCGGTGCAATAAATGAAGGGGCGAGTTCCCTAACAAAAACATATGGCGGCATTGGTGGCGACAAGGACATTAGTCACCAGGTTCGCAGGCAACACAGCACGTTGATGCAGAGGATGCGTGATGGAGATATGCCGCAGGTGAGCGTTGGCACGTTACTAGTTCTTCCCGACCATGCGGTTCAAAGCGCTGTGCTGGCTTACCCCCGAGAGCGCATCGTCGACGCACCAGAAATGGACACCTTGTGTCAACAGATTATGGGCACGTTCCCAAGTTCAATACCTTCTGTCGAGGTTAGAAGTCAAGTTATAGATTTCTTCTCAAATCGATTCCACGTAGTTACCGATGTATCTACGAACATTACCCAGGTGCAGCAACTCACTACGTCTCTGGCCAGTGGACTAGCTACCTGGGTTCCCAAGATTGCTCACACTGGCAACTTGTTTGTCATTCAGGCAACCGCAGGATCAGGCAAAACCCAGCTAGCTCTAAAACTTCTCCAAGACGCGGTGAAGGCCAAACAACGCTGCTGCTACGTTTGCTACAACCGACCTCTTGCTGACCACTTGACAAAGTTAGCACCCGCCGCGGTTGAGGTCACCACATTCCACCAACTCTGCCGCGACTTGGCAGAACGTAATGGCAAGAAACTGGACTTCTCTGCCCCAGATGTCTTTGCCAAGATGGAGTCTGATTATGTGGATGCCTCTGAAGGCTTCAACAAGTCCATTGACCTGTTGATCATCGACGAGTCACAGGACTTTGAACCAACATGGGCTCAAGCGGTCTTAGAGCGTCTAAAGGACACGGGACGCCTCTACGTGATGGGAGACACCGGTCAGCAACTCTACGAACGCGAAACCTTTGACCTGACGGATGCCGTCCATTTCACCTGTTTGGACAACTTCCGAAGTCCAACCAAGATCGTTCAAATTATCAATCGGCTGGGTTTGACTCCCGAACCAATTGAAGCGAGAAGCGTCCATATCGGAGCGGCCCCTCACTTCTACACCTGGGCACCAAATCAACTTAATAGCCGAACTGCTCTTGATCAATGCCTGATGAAGCTTTGGGTAGATGGCTATAAGCCGGAGCAAGTTGCGGTCATCAGCT
>NZ_NCFJ01000625.1:0-1332 GCF_002281105.1 Polynucleobacter sp. 35-46-11 | reverse complement strand
AATGAAAAAATCGCTATTAGCAGTTGCAGCAATGACAGCATTTGCTGGCGCAGCTCAAGCTCAGTCATCAGTGACTGTTTACGGTATTTTGGACGTTGGTTACATCGGCGGTAACAACCGTGGCTTTACATCAACTGGCAACACGCAAAAATCTACTTACAACTCATTTGGTTCTTCAGCTGAGTCTACAAGCCGTTTAGGTTTCAAAGGTACTGAAGACTTAGGTGGCGGTATGAATGCATTTTTCACCGTTGAACTAGCGGTAACTCCAAACTCAGCTAGTGCTGCAACTGGTGGTACAAACCGTCAAGCATTTGTTGGTGTGTCTAAAAAAGGCACTGGTAACGTAGCAATCGGTACTCAGTACACAGTAATTCACACAGCAGTTGGCGCCACTTCTGCTGGCCAGCAAAACAACATGGTTGGTGACGTAATTTATCCAATCGCTCCAGGTAATAACGGAAACACAGTTGGTAGCAACTCTGCCATTGCAGGCACTAACCAAGACTCTACTGTTACTGGTGCATATACAGTACGAACTAACAACATGTTAAAAGTTCAGTCTGATAAGTTTGCTGGATTCCAAGGTACAGCTTTCTACACAATGGCTAATCAGGATAATACTCAGAACTCTGCAACTTCAGGCGGTCAGAATGACAAAAATGGTTGGGGTGTTGGTATTAACTACAACTGGAAAAAGCTGTTAGTTACTGCAAACTATCAATCACTTAAGGCTAATCAGCCAACTTCAACGAGCTTTGCAATTTGGAGCACTCAGTCTGCAGCAACCAACGCTCAAGATAACCAACAGTACTATGCTGCTACTTACGACTTTGGTATTCTCAAGGCATATGCTCAGTACATTAACCGTAAAGTAACCTCTGAGTTAAATGGAAACAATTACATCCAACGTTCTGCACAGCAGATTGGTGTTCGTAGCTTCATTACTCCAAAGATCGAAGCTTGGGCATCAGGCGGTACAGGTCGTTTTGACACAATTCAAGCTGAGACAGTTAACTTTACTGGTTACCAGTTGGGTTCAAACTACTGGTTGAGCAAGCGTACTAACTTATACGCGATTTTTGGCTCAACACAACAATCAAGCTCTAGCTTGGCTACTCAGCCCTCTAGCGGTGCGAATAACTACGCAGTTGGTGTACGCCACACTTTCTAATTTAGCACTAGCTTAGGCTAGTTACGAATTAGTTTGGTATTAAATTAACCCATCGTGGAAACACGGTGGGTTTTTTCTTTACAGAACTCACTACACGCTGTTCAATTTGCTGCGTTGTTGATTGAGCTTCATCTGTTGTTGACGGATACGTTCTTGCT
>NZ_NCFJ01000083.1:0-8064 GCF_002281105.1 Polynucleobacter sp. 35-46-11 | reverse complement strand
GCTATGCCAACAGTAGGTCAAATTCGAATGCAAGCAGCAGCCAGTGGCGTAAATGCCGCAGGTAGCAAGTCGGGCTCAATGCCCGGCGGCTCCGCTATGCCTGTCGGATTTGAAGCCTTCTTGTCAGCGCTAGACCGCTCTACAGCCTCTCGTCGCGATGCTCAGTTAAATTCTAGTCAAACTAGTACACAAGGCGCTTTTGCTATGCAAAATTTGCCTACTATGGGCGGCAAACAGGCTGGGGCTGCAAAAAATTCCGATCCAGTTGAAATGTTGATGGCAGAAATAGCCGCACAGGGCTTGCTGAACGTTGCCTTCCAAAATCCAAGTCAGGTTAATCAGACGAATGGTGTAAGTAATGCTGATGCCAACGCTAATATCCAGAGCTTGCTGAGTAGTTTAGATACACAACAAAATCAATCCTTATTGGGATTGGCAAATGGACAACAGCTCGACGCAAAACAAACAGCCTTAATCAGTCAAGCGCTCTCCAAAGCAATGAAAGCCTCTGGTCAGGGCGCGGAAGTTGCTATGCAAGGTCAGGCAGCTTCTTTACTGCAAGCATTGCAGCAACAGTCCTTGGGTCAGCAAAATACCCAAACCCCAGCACAAATTGCTAGCACTATTCAGAGTCTGGCGCAGAAAAATGGCATTACTTTGCCGCCAGAAATTCAGACTCAGTTAACCAATCTGATCAATAAGGGCTCGGAAACTGGCTCAATTAAGCTTTTGGGAATTGAGGGAGCTGGACAGCAAACATCCGCAGTAGTTGTGGAGCAGGCTGGTGTAGTTGATCCTAATAAGGCCACTACTATTCAAAACGTAATTGATCCTAAAACTCCTAACGTTTTAACTAGTGCTGGCGACAAATTGGCCAAATCTAAGACCTTGGATGTCAACTTAACACCAGGCAATGTAGCTGATAAAGGCCAGTTTGCTAAAGGTGGCGCACCATTGATGAGTGCGAGTGCTGTAGATGCCAAGGGCGCAGTAGAAGCACAAAACTTGTCCCATGCTGAAAAGCAAGAATTTAAAGATGCTTTAAATTTAAGTGAGATTACTGCAAGTAATGGCAGTTTAGCTAGGGCTGATGCTCAAAATTTAGGCAATCAACAGAAGATCGAATTGAAAGCATCAGAAGTTTCCTTGGCCTCAGGACCCTTGCATGAGCAGGTCATGAGTGCAGCGAAGTCTGGTGGCGGTCGGATTATGTTGGAATTAACCCCTCCAGAGCAGGGAACCATCCGAATTGACCTTAGAATTGACCAGGCCGGACGTGCACACCTCATTGTTGAGGGTGCTAGTGATGCCACCAAGTCCCGTCTCGATCAGGGCGGTCAAAACCTGAAAAATGAATTTGCTCAAATGGGCCTGAATTTATCCCTCGATTTAAGGCAGGGTGGTCAATCTCAGCAGGCTCGAGAGCAAGGTTTTGGCAGTTCTCGACAAGGTTTTTACAACAGCCAATCTACGATTTCTCAAAGCTCAAATACAACATTAGCCATCGGTTCTGCCGGATCAGGTGATAATAGGGGAAATAGCGATACAGTCCACCTGTATGCTTGATATTATTGAGTAAAGAGGAAGACAGCGATGGCTGAAGAAGAGCGTATTGAACCGACTTTAGATCCAAATGCAGCAACGCCTGCTGCGGCTGCTTCAGGCCCTCCCGCACATGGCGATGGTTCCGAAGAAGCCGAAAAGCCTAAAAGCAAAAAAACACTTTTTATCATTATTGGTTTGGTAGTTGTGATTGTTGCTGCAGTTGGCGGATATATGTATATGCAGCACTCAGCCGAAGCAAAGCGTTTGCAAGAGGCTGAAGCAAAGCGCCCAGAAAATATCCTGAAGAAGCAGTTGATGGAGCGCAAAGAAAATGCGCCACCAATCTACATCCCGCTTGAAGAAATGATTGTTAATCTTCCTGGTCGAGGTGGTGAGCACTATCTTCAGGCAAAGATTGTTTTAAGAACCAATGATTCTGCTACTGAAGGCAAAATCAAGAATTTCATGCCAGTCATTCGGGACAAGATCATTACTGTTTTGTCATCACGTCAAATGCAGGAGTTGGCTACGGTAGAAGGTAAGGTCATGATGGCACGAGAAATCGCCCTTGTGATTAATTCCATCATTGCTCCACAGCTAACTGCGATTTATATTTTGCAACAACAGCCGGGCACCGCTGATATGCAAAATTTAGAGCGTATTGGTGCAGTTCCTAAAGAGACATCCTCTGGTCAAAAAATTACTGGGGAAGCAGCAAGAGCAGCTGCTGAATTCTGGAATGTCACTGAAATGGATTTGCCAGTGCAAGCTGTGTTGTTCAGTTCTTTTGTGATGCAGTAATCGACCACTTTAGAAAGTCCACTTAGGAAAACATGGCGGCAGAGGAAATCAATGTCGAGATGAACATTGACGCTGAAGATCAGCGTGCAATGTTTGATAAATCGAAGATCATTGCTCGGCGCCGCATGCCGACTTTGGAGTTGATTCACGAGCGCTTTAGTCGCGCAGTTCGACTCACTCTTTTCAACATGATTCGTGCACCGATTGAAGTGCAGATGCATCTTCCGGTAGTCAAGAGTTATCAAAAATTTGTGGATGAATTTCCAGAGCGTACCAATATCAATATTGTTGGTATTCGTCCATTGCGCGGTGTGGGTTGCTGGATTGTGGATCCAGGCGTGGTGTACATCGCGATTGACAATATGTTTGGTGGCGAAGGTCGTTTGGCTCCGCGCCTGAATTTGCGTGAATACACTGCAACAGAATTACGCATCATTCGCCGCTTAGTTGACGCCTTTCTCAGTGAGTACGAGAAAGCGTGGAAATCCGTCTATGAAATTAAGTTTGACTTCATGAGACAGGAAACCAACTTCGGTTTTGCCAAGATTACCTCTCCTGGTGAGATGGTGTTGCACTCTAAATTCACTATTGAGATTAATGGCCGACCAGGCGATATTGATCTGTGTATTCCTTTTTGGGTGTTGGAGCCGGTTAAAAGCATTCTGTACAACAATATGCAAGGCTTTGCGACCGAGCCTGACCAGCATTGGACTGATCTGTTAAATGATCAAGTTCATGAAGCCCCTGTTACTGCAGTAGCTGTTTTAGCTCGTAAGCAAATGCTGCTCCGTGAAATTACCTCACTTTCAGTTGGGGACATCATTCCTATTGAAATTAATGATCCTGTGACCGTATATGTGGATGGTTTGCCAGTGATCAAGGGTCAATATGGCACGAAAGATGGCCGTTATTCTGTAAAAGTTGGCACGATTCAACACCCAGCAGAATTCCTGAAGAGCCCTCTTGAAAGTGCCCGTCTTGGCCCAAGCATGATGCGCAGCGCTGAAAAAGGCGAGCTTTATGAGCAACTTCCAGAAGTCGCCAAAAGTCATGTTGAAGTGCCCGAAAATCCAGACGCAAGCGATACAATTAGCGCAGTGACTGATGGCCTAGTGCCTGATGGTCAATGAAGCACAAAGAAAGTAGAGAATAGGGAATCACCATGGCTGAAAACGATAACGATTTAGCAAAATCAATGACTAGTGCAGATGTATCTGGTTCATTGAGAAAAGCCACCTTTAATAATTTAGAGGAAGGTGCTAGAACTAACCCAGACTTTAACGAAATTGATTTGGTGATGGATGTACCAGTTCAAGTCACAGTGGAGTTGGGCCGCGCCAAAATGCAAATTCGTAATCTACTGAACTTAACTTATGGTTCCGTGATTGAATTGGATATTCTGGCAGGAGAGCCGCTCGAAGTTGTAGTTAATGGATGCTTGGTTGCTCAGGGTGAGGTAGTGATTGTGAATGACCGTTACGGTATTCGCTTGACTGATATCGTTACTCCGGCAGAGCGTCTGCGCAAAATTAATCGTTAATTGACATGGACTCCTCGGTCGGAGGTATGTTGCTATTCTCATTTTTTTGGCTTGCGCTTGCAGCTGCCCTGATATGGGTTGTTGCATTCTTGGTAAAGCGCGACTCAGCTACCCGCGCCAGTAATCCGCATGTGATGATCTTGGCTCAGCAAGCGTTAGGTCCACGTGAGCGAGTGATTGTCCTCAATGTCTTAAATCGTATTTTGGTTGTGGGTCATACCCCCAGTCAAATTACTCTGCTAACTGAGCTTGATCCCGAAGATGTTGCTAATTTGAAGCCGCAAGCAGCAAGCGCAGATTTTGCAAATAATTTGCGCCAGTTTGTGAAAAGAAAATTAGGATGAAACGAAAAATATTCTGGTACTCATTTGGAATTACAGCCCTGATTGGGCTGTTTCCATTAGTTGCCTGGAGTCAATCTTTGCCTTTAGTAACCGCTAAGGCGGGTGGCGGTGGCACGATGTACGCAGTGCCGGTAGAAACCATCATTGCGCTTACAGCGCTCAGTTTCTTGCCGGCTGCTTTGGTTCTCATGACTAGCTTCACGCGCATCCTGATTGTCTTTTCCTTATTGCGTCAGGCGCTAGGTTTGACGACCATGCCGCCAAATATTGTTTTGATCGGCCTTTCATTTTTCTTGACGCTATTCATCATGAATCCCGTCTTTGATTCGATCTACAAGAATGCTTATCAGCCTTACTCTACTGGCAAGATGGGATTTCCGCAGGCAGTAGAGGTAGGCGCTAAACCTTTAAAAGAATTCATGCTCAAGCAAACCCGTCGAGACGATCTCAATCTCTTTGCAAAGATGTATGGTCAAGAAATTGCCACGCGTGAGGATGTTCCGTTTACTGTTTTAATTCCAGCTTTTGCTATCTCCGAAATCAAGACAGGTTTTCTGATTGGCTTCGTAATTTATTTGCCATTCTTGGTGATTGACTTTGCAGTTGCCAGTATCTTGACTTCGCTTGGTATGGTGATGGTCTCGCCAATGATGTTTTCATTGCCACTAAAGTTAATTGTGTTTGCATTGGCTGATGGCTGGGCGCTCTTGTCCACCTCACTTGTGCAAAGTTACATTAATTAGCGCCTATGGAAAGCGGAGTCATTATCGATTTGGTGTACCAAGCCTTGAGAATGGCTGCGGTATTGGCTGGTCCAGTCTTGATGTCCTTGCTAGTAGTGGGATTAGTGATTGGTATTTTGCAGGCCGCCACTTCGATTAATGAGTCGACTGTTGCCTTTGTTCCCAAGCTCATTGTGTTCGGCGTTGTGATCGTGATGATTGGCCCGATCACCTTAGTTTTATTTACTGACTATATTAAAGAGCTCTTTGCTCGTATACCTGGTTTGGTGAGCTAATTTATGTTGACCATCTCAGGTCTTCAGATTGAGCAGTACATGGCAATCTTTATGTTTGCCTCAATGCGAGTGTTTGGACTTTTTCTCACCACGCCGCTATTTGCGTTTCGTGCCCTCCCAATGCAATTCCGTTTACTGGTAGCAATCTCCTTTGCCGCCTACATGATGCCCGTGATTTCCTCTGAGTTAATTCCTAATCCGGGCAGCATTACTTTCTTTGCCTCAGTGATTGAGTTATGTATCGGGGCATTTATGGGGTTTGTGATTCGATTGGGTTTTATGGTGATTGATATTGCCGCAGAAATCTTATCCTTTCAGGCTGGTTTTAGTTTTGCCTCAACGGCATTTCGAGATCCAGCTTTAGATTCTGGCTTGGTGGGTCAATTTTTGGGCCTCACCGCGATTGCTCTGGCTTTTTCCCTCAACATTCATTTGGTATTAGTAGAAATTATCTTGAGTAGCTTTAAAACAATCCCAGTTGGGGTGTGGCCTAATGCGTGGTCATCTAAAGGGGTGATGGAGTTAGTTGCCGCTTCATTTCGTTTGGGCTTAATCTTATCCATGCCCGTACTACTCGTGTATATGATGTTTAATTTGACGCAGGCCTTTTTGGGTAGAACCAGTCCACAGATGAATTTATTTTCGGTTGGTTTTGCTGTCAGTATTCCTTTGGCATTCCTAGTTATATTTATGATTCTTCCTGATTTAAAAATTGTTTTGGAGCGCTCTCTTGAAAACCCACTGCAACTTATTCGCCAAGGCGTGGAGACACCCAATGCAAGATAAATACTTAATCCAGTTTTTCCTGACGCTGTCACTATTACTTCTTGGCTCTACTAGTTTTGCTCAGCCATGGCCTGAGGGTCCAAGCGCATCAGAGGGTGATACCAGTCAAGTTATGTCTGCTGAAGATAGGGCGATTATTTCTCAGAATTCCTTAGACCAAGCTCCGGTCGGCCCGGAGGACTGTGAGTCAAAGTTTCCTTTTCCTTCCTCAGCCAAGCGCGATCCTTATGCCGAAAATGGTCCAGAGGTCTGCAAGAAATTGCAGATTCGTGGACAAAGAATGCAATGTGAGGTGGATTCGCTTTTATTAGAAAAGCCGACCAGCTCAACTACTGGCTCGAAAATTGAAGTGGCTGCTTGGGCTCGTTGTAACAGCAAGGTAGCATCGCTGTTAATTGAAGGTTATTACTTGCCGGCTAGTGAAATCGAGCGTCGCCTGCAAATCTGTAGCGCTAATTTTTATGCTGACCCAGGTAAGATGCCTAAATTAGGTTGGTATCAACGTTTTCTCAGGTGGGCTACAAGTAATGATCTAACCCCGCCTCCAACTGATGCTGCGATTGAAGTGGCATTAAAACAATCCACACCGCTAGAGAATCATCAAGATGCTGCCGGTCTCATGAAATGTGAGTGGATGTTCTCGCGGAGCAGATCTCCTGCAATTGACGTTTTACCAGGCGGAAGTCTTGCGGATGGTGATGGTGCCCCTCCTGTGGCGCCTAGCAAGAAGCCAGCTACCAAGCGCCCCGCTAAGAGCGCTACAAAGCCATGATTTATAAAGCAATATAAACACGAAGCCGAAAATATCCGTAAGAAAATCTATGAATAAAAAAATCAAACTATCTATTTCCTTGTTTGCACTTGCGTTGTCATATGCAATCAGTTCAAGTGCAATTGCTAGTGATGCACCGGCTCCTGCTGTAAGTGCTGATAAGCCTAAAGCTTCAACCACGGCCACAGCAGCTTCATCATCTAGTGATGACGATATGAGCAAGGCCCTCTTAAATAAGATTAATAAGGGTTCTGGCGATATTGTTATACGAACTGGCGATCTTCCAGCTAGCAATACCACTGCGCAATCTAAGTCTGAAAGTAAGCCAAAGGCAACTAAGGCAGCGGCTAAGGCGGTTGAAAAGGATCATCACGACGTGCATTGGTCCTATGTTGATGGTCCTGGCGGCCCAGAAAACTGGGGTAATTTAAGTAAAGACAATTTGGCTTGCTTAAAAGGCAAGACTCAATCACCTATCAATATCAATGTTGATAGAGCGGTGAAAGCAGAGCTCACACCTTTAGAATTTCTTTATAGACCTTCTCAACTCGCCATCGTCGATAACGGCCATACGATTCAGGTTAATTACGGTGAAGGCAGTAATCTGATTGCTGATGGTCGTCAGTACAGATTAGTTCAATTCCATTTCCATAAGCCCAGTGAAGAGGCGATCAATGGCGAGCGTACTGATATGGTGGCCCATTTAGTCCACCAGCACCATGATGGAAGTTTGGCAGTAGTTGGCGTATTAATGACTACAAAACCGCCCGCAGCAAGCAAAAAGTACTGGTGGGGAAGTGACGAGGTTAAGGAAAATGGACTCATTCAGACGCTTTGGAATAATGTCCCACTGATTAAAGGTAAGTCAGAGGCGCCTGGAGTAGTGATCGATGTAAATCAGATTCTGCCGGCTGATAAGAGTTATTTCACCTATATGGGTTCGCTTACAACCCCACCTTGCAGCGAGAATGTACTGTGGTTTGTGATGAAAAACCCAATTTATGTCAGCGAAGAGCAGGTCAAAAACTTTGATCGCATTTATCCAATGAATGCCCGCCCATTGCAGCCAAAGGGTGATCGTTTAGTAAAAGAAACCAAAGCTAACTAAATCTTGGCCTATTGGCAAAAGCTGCCAATAGGGTTGCCAAGTTCAGCGATAAATCGGCAATTTTTGCCGCTTTTAAGAAAACACCCCAGATTTTGGGGTTTTCTTCATTTCAGGGTGACCTTTGCCCGTCAAGTCGGCGATAAAGTAGTT
>NZ_NCFJ01000624.1:0-1334 GCF_002281105.1 Polynucleobacter sp. 35-46-11 | reverse complement strand
GGAGTTTTCTTGAGGCTAATTTCTAGAGACTCAATTTCTGTATAGTGAGCGCAAGCCTCAACTATCCTAGTAACTAATCTTTCTTGGGTTGCGTAATGCCCGTCTAGGGCTAAGCGATCGATTTCCATGACGAGAGGATCGTAATCAAATACCCTAGCCATGAGATCTTCTGAAATCAAAATGAGTTCAGGGTTGATCCATAAAGTTAGATCCAGTAGATGTTGATCAGGGATAGTGGCACCGGGAGCGTACGTACCAATTTGGGTTCTGAGGCGCAGATCTTTTAACTCCACGCAGGCTATTGATGACATTCCATAATCCTTTTATTTGACTTAATTGCGTTCAATCAGCGATAAAAATTCTCGACGCAAATTGGGATCACTAAGGAAAGACCCTCGCATCACACTATTGATCATTTTGGAGTCGGGGTCTTTGACACCTCGCCACTGCATACAAAAATGATCTGCATCCATCACGATTGCAACACCCGTCGGCTTGACCTTCCTCTCAATCATATCCGCTAGCTCTACAACCGCTTCTTCCTGAATTTGAGGCCGACACATCACCCACTCAGTTAGACGAGAGTATTTTGAGAGACCAATCAGAGCGGAGTTTTTATCTGGCAATATCCCAATCCACACTCTTCCCATGATTGGGCATAAATGATGCGAGCAAGCGCTTCTGACAGTAATGGGGCCAATAATCATCAGCTCATTCAGTCGACTTACATTAGGAAATTTTGTCAATGAAGGTTGCTCTACATAACGGCCGTTAAAAACCTCATTAACAAACATCTTGGCAACTCGCATGCTGGTATTTTTGGTGTTGTGATCACTCTCTGTATCAATCACAAGACTCTCTAAAACAGCCTGCATTTTCTCGGATACTTCCTTCACTAATGCATCCAGCTCCCCAGGCCGAATAAAGGCGGAAATATTGTCATTTGCATGAAAGCGTGCTTTTTTAGCCTTGATACGCTTGCGAATAATTACTGAGAGAGGTGTGCCATCGTTCATATAGAAAATTGGTAGTCAATTGAGGGATTGATTAAAGATGTGCTTATTAGATTAATTAACCAATTTATCTGAAATTACCGTTCTCTGCTGAGTTAGTGTATTTGCATCTGGACTCCCACTAAAAGGAACTAGTTTTGTGTTGGCGGAGATCGTCCAAGGTTTCCCATACTCATCCATTGAAGTAATGCTGAGTATTGGACTTCATATTTGCATCAGGCCCTTGAAGCCCTACTATTTCTCCGTCAGCATGGCCATCACTTCATCCCATGTTTTAGCTCTTATCAGTTACTAGTTTGACTATGTTGCCTTGTTAGGAAT
>NZ_NCFJ01000623.1:0-1335 GCF_002281105.1 Polynucleobacter sp. 35-46-11 | reverse complement strand
CGGCGTCTTTACCGCCGTAGATGATGCCCGGAGTTTTACCGGAGTTGCGCAGACGGCGGCTCGCACCCGTTCCCTGTACGCTTCTTTCAAAGGCTACTAGTTTCATATCGAATTCCTAAATTAAGGTTAATTTCCGTTCGCGACCAAACAGAAAAGCCTTTGATTATATCTTGGGAATCGTGGTTTTTGCCTAGAAACGGCTCGAAACTGCCAAAAACAGGGGTAGAAACGCTATTTTTGGCTTATTCAGCGAACATCGACATTACTGAATCACCCTTGCTAATGCGGGAAAGGGTCTCGGCTAGGATGGGAGCAACGCTCAATTGACGGATTTTGGCGATTTTCATTGCCTCTGGGGTCAATGGAATGGTGTCGGTAACAACCAATTCATCTAATTCAGATGCGGCAATGCGGGCTACAGCACCGCCAGAAAGTACGGCATGAGTACAGTAGGCGGTAACACCTTTCGCACCGCGCTCTTTAAGCGCCTCAGCAGCCTTACAGAGCGTTCCGCCGGTATCGATGATGTCATCCATGATCACGCAATGACGACCTTCTACTTCGCCAATTAAGTGCATTACTTCTGATACGTTTGCCTTAGGGCGGCGTTTATCAATAATCGCTAAATCTGTGCCTAGTTGCTTAGCCATTGCACGGGCGCGAACTACGCCGCCAATGTCAGGCGAAACAATGATGAGATCTTTTTTAGTCTTTTGGGCTTCCAAATCAGCTAGGAGGACGGGAGACGCGTAGATGTTATCCACGGGAATATCAAAGAATCCCTGGATTTGGTCAGCATGAAGGTCCATGGTCAAAACACGCTCAACACCAGCAACGGACTGAAGCATATTTGCAACGATTCTGGCGGAGATGGCAACCCGAGCTGAGCGCGGACGACGATCTTGTCTGGCGTAACCGAAGTAAGGGATCACTGCGGTTATGCGGCTTGCTGATGCTCGTTTTAGGGCATCAATCATGATCATGAGTTCCATCAAACTGTCGTTTGTTGGAGCACAAGTGGATTGGATAACAACCACGTTTTTACCGCGGACGTTTTCTTGAATTTCTACCTGGATTTCACCATCAGAGAATCGACCAACAAAAGCTTTCCCCATTTGGAGATTGAGCTCTTTGGCTACCGCATGGGCCAAAACCGGATTTGCATTGCCTGTGAAAAGAGTCAGTAAATCAGCGTTCATTGGGGCGGACATAGGTGATGTTGGAATTTTGGTAGGGGTCGAATGGATGTCTTTTGGTCGTATCTACAGTAGTTGGCAGGGGAAGAAGGATTCGAACCTTCGCATGCTGGAATCAAAATCCAGTGCCTTAACCAGC
>NZ_NCFJ01000622.1:0-1337 GCF_002281105.1 Polynucleobacter sp. 35-46-11 | reverse complement strand
TTGGATTCTCCAATGCGCATTAGTGGCGAAGTGGTCCTACCTATTCGTCATCACCTCTTAACTAAGAGTGGAAATTTGGATGGCGTAACTACTGTTTGCGCTCATGCCCAAGCATTAGCGCAATGTCAGCAATGGCTGAGCGTGCATGCTCCACAATTAAAACGCCAAGCAGTCAGCAGCAATGCTGAGGCAGCTCGTATGGCCTCGATTGACCCAACGCTTGCGGCTATTGCTGGCGATCCCGCACAAGAAGCTTATGGATTACAGGCAGTTGCTGCACAGATTCAGGATGATCCGCATAACCGCACACGTTTTGTTGTGGTCGGCACTTACGAGTGCCAGCCTACTGGTAAAGATCAAACTTCATTAGTGCTATCGGTAGATAACCAGCCTGGCGCAGTACATCGTTTACTGGAGCCACTGGCAAAGCATGGTGTTTCCATGAATCGCTTTGAGTCACGCCCTGCTCGCAAGGGTACTTGGGAGTATCACTTTTATATCGATGTTGCTGGCCATGCACAAGACGCAAAAGTAGCCAAAGCATTAGAAGAGTTAAAAACAACAGCCGCTTTTTATAAAAATCTTGGCTCCTATCCCCATTCAGCATGACATCAAAATCTAATATCGGTTTAAAGCATATTCATGCGATAGCGCCTTATGTTGGCGGACGCCCTATCAGTGAGGTTGCACGCGAATACGGTCTTGATGAAAACAAGATTGTGAAACTCGCCTCCAATGAGAATCCATTGGGTATGCCGAAGTCCGCGCAAGATGCGATGCTTAAAGCAGCAGCAGACTTGGGTCGTTACCCAGACTCCAATGGGTTTGAGCTCAAGAATGTTTTGGCTGCACGCTTAGGTGTGCCAACAGATTGGATTACTTTAGGTAACGGTAGTAATGACATTTTGGAGTTGGCTGCACGTGCAGTTGCTCAGGCTGGCGATGAAGTCATTTTCTCTAAACATGCTTTTGCGGTTTATCCACTGGCAACACAAGCTGTTGGTGCTAAGGCGATTGAAGTGCCTGCTACTCCTATGTATGGCCATGATTTGCCGGCAATGCTTGAAGGAGTTAAAACTTCGGGTGATAAGGCTAAGCTGGTATTTGTCGCCAACCCTAACAATCCTACTGGCAGTTATTTAAGTGCTAAAGAGATTGAGGATTTCTTAATCGCATTGCCGCCGCATGTGGTGGTAGTTTTGGATGAGGCTTATAACGAGTACCTCTCTCTAGAGCAACGCTATGACGCAATTGCTTGGGTGAAACGTTTCCCCAATATGATTTTGTCTCGTAGCTTTTCTAAGGCATATGGTTTAGCAGGCTTACGTATTGGTTAT
>NZ_NCFJ01000621.1:0-1337 GCF_002281105.1 Polynucleobacter sp. 35-46-11 | reverse complement strand
GATGCATGTGATTTATTGTCAGAGTCGGTTGTGCCACTGATGCAAGGTGAGATCAATTCCCTAGCGCAAAACCAAGCTATGGATACAGAGTTGTGGGTTAAAAAAGTAGAAACACTATTGGATCAAGCGATTGCTAAGGCCTATGTTGGTTTATCTCGTCAGGTCGTTGATCAAGAATCGACTGTTTTATTGGCGTTCTGGCGTTACCTTAGTAGTCCCGGTGATCCTGTCATGCGTAAGCATCTCGCATTAGCCGCTCATCTGCAAGCTGCAAACACCAATCAATCTGTAGCAAGACCTTTGATCTGGGTGGAGACTGCCGATCCAAAGCCAATTGATCAAGAGACGATGTCTCGGTACTTGCATGAGTATTCACAATGTGCACCCGTTATCAATATCGGAATGGATTGGCATTCAGTAGCGCTATGGTCTGAGGCTTTAGCTGGGCAAGATGCTGAAGGACAGCTCCAAGTAGTAGATAGCGAACAGCAGACCCTTATTGATCGCAACATTCAAGCCAGCTTTCATGATGGGTGGAAGTTATTGTCCGCTAGACGTTTTGAAGAATTAGCTTGGACGGCAGCCAAATCGATTGAGGCCCATTTAGTTGCAGGTAAAACTAATATCGCTTTGGTTGCACAAGATCGTTTAGCTGCAAGAAGGGCGCGCGCATTGCTATCGCGCTTTGGTCCAGGTCTGCGTATTCGTGATGAGACCGGTTGGAAGCTCTCGACCACTCGTGCCGCAGCATCGCTCAATAGTTGGTTGGAGTTGATTCGCTCTCCTAAGGAGGGGCCTAGTGCAAGTGCCTTACTGGAGTTTTTGCAAAACCCATTTTTTGATCTTGCTCATACCTTACATAAACCATCAGAAGCTTGTGTCAGTCTAGTTGCTCAGCTTGAAGATATATTGATTGCAAGCCAAGCAAAGTCAGGTTGGGAAACCTTTCGGATTGCGATTGAGCGAGCTAATGCCTATTCATCATCACGTGGCACCGTACCCCATGAATCACTCTTAGAGTTACTCACGTTATTGCAAAGACATCATGCGCAGTGGTTAGAGCTCAAACTTGATTGTGAAAATGCCTATGCACTTCTGCAATCTAATTTGCAATCCATGGGTATGGCACAAGAACTTGAAAAAGACTCCGCTGGCAAGCAATTACTCGAAGTACTTAAGACCTTTGATTTAGGTGCGGGAGCTTACCGACAAATCAGCATGCGTTTGCCAGAATGGCTGAGCCTACTCAAGACGATTATTGAAGAGGCCTCCTATCAAGAGGTGGGTCAGCAGGCCGAGGCTACTTTAAGCATTCTGCCTCTGAGCTCAACACGTTT
>NZ_NCFJ01000620.1:0-1338 GCF_002281105.1 Polynucleobacter sp. 35-46-11 | reverse complement strand
GACGATATTCAATTGCCCAGAATGGGGCATGTGGTGTATTGGCGTTCTCCAGTAGCCCATATGAAGATTGGAAAAATTCATACTGAACAAGCAAGCAAGATGCCAGGGGTTCTAGCCATAGTTGATGGCGCCAAAATGGCAGAGCTTTGCAAGCCTTGGGTTGCTACTTTGGGCCACCTAGCTGGCATGAAGTCTGCTCCTCAATATGCATTGGCAATTGATAGGGCTTGCTGGCAAGGTGAGCCTGTAGTTGCAGTAGTTGCCGAAACACGTGCCCAGGCGGAAGATGCTTTGCAGTTAATTGAGGTTGAGTGGGAGGAGTTGCCTGCTGTCGTTTCTATGGAAACAGCTCTGGATGCGGATACGCCAGTAATTCATCCGGAGCTCGGCGATAACCTCTGCTTTACCCGCAGCTTGGATGTTGGCCAGGTTGATGAAGTATTTGCAAACGCAGATGTAGTTGCGGAAGCTACCTTTGGTTTTGGTCGCCATACCGGTGTGACTTTGGAGCCTCGCTGTCAAATTGCCGACTACAACCCAGGCGATCGTCGCTTGACGGTTTATCACTCGCAGCAAGCACCTCACATGATGCAAGATTTATATTGCCGTCAGTTTGGTTTATCTGAGTCTGATGTACATGTGATCTGCAAGGATGTTGGCGGATCTTTTGGTATCAAGGTTCATGCATATCCCGATGATTTTGCAACAGTTGGTTTGGCAATGATGTTAGAGCGCCCAGTTAAATTTGTCGCGGATCGACTCGAATCATTTACGAGTGATATTCATGCCCGTGAGCACCGCATTAAAGGGCGTATTGCAGCCAATAAAGAAGGTGACATATTGGCTTTTGAGATCGACGATCTCACTGCGATTGGTCCATATTCGATGTTCCCAAGAACGAGCGCAATTGAAGGCAATCAAGTGGTGAACTTGGTTGGAGGCCCGTATAAGCATCAAAATTACAGAGCCAAGCTGAATGTGGTGTTTCAGAATAAAACGCCTACATGCCAATATCGCGGAGTGGGGCATCCAATTGCCTGTGCTGTGACTGAAGGTTTAGTAGATTTGGCAGCGCAAAAGTTAAAGATGGATCCATTGGAGTTTCGTAAACGCAATGTGATTCCTGATGATGCTTATCCATGCTCTGGGATTTCAGGGATTAAATTGGAAGTCTTATCGCATGAGCAATGCTTGCGCACGATTGAAAAAATGATGGACTATTCTGCTTTGCGCAAGGAGCAGGCTGAGTTGCGCAAAAAGGGTATCTATCGCGGAATTGGTTTTGCGACATTAATTGAGTTGACTAATCCAAGTCCAGCCTTCTATGGTGTGGGTGGT
>NZ_NCFJ01000619.1:0-1341 GCF_002281105.1 Polynucleobacter sp. 35-46-11 | reverse complement strand
CACTTCGTTAAAAAAGCTGCACCCGTATCTGGTGTAGAAAGCTTGATGGATTACGAAGTGACTTGGACTGCTAAGGCTAAGCAAAATACTTCTGGTGCAATTGACGTTGAGTTAAACCTTCGCGCCTTAGTTCCAGTGATGAGTTTGTGCCCATGCTCTAAAGAGATTTCTGAATATGGCGCACACAATCAGCGCTCACACGTAACCATGTCTGTAGAGCTTGATCCGCAGACCAAGATGACGGTCGAAGATTTAGTTGCAGCTGCTGAGAGTCAAGCCTCTAGCGAGTTGTGGGGCTTACTCAAGCGCCCTGACGAGAAGTGGGTTACTGAGCGCGCTTATGACAACCCAAAGTTTGTAGAAGACTTGGTGCGTGATGTGGCTGGCCAACTCAAAGATGACGAGCGTATTTTGTCTTTAGTGGTTGAGGCTGAGAATTTTGAGTCGATTCATAATCACAGCGCTTACGCCAAAATTAGCCTGACTAAGTAAGCAGCACTAAAACGAGATTTACTTAAGCGAGATTATTGCTCGCCAAATCCCAGCGGGGTTTGATATCAAATGCGCCCGAAGTAGTTGAACCACTATTTTCTGCCAACATGCGGAGTGCTCCAGCAAATGCAATCATCACGCCGTTATCAGTACAGAGATCAACTGGTGGGTAGTGCACTTCAAATCGATTCTTCTTGGCGCTAGCATTGAGCGCTGCGCGCAACTGCAAATTGGCACCCACTCCACCGGCCAGCACCAAATGCTTGCAGCCACTTTGCTTAAGTGCTTTCTCGGATTTGCTGACCAGCACCGCCACCAAAGAATCGACAAAGCTTCGTGCAAGATCCGCATGGAATGTCGCAATTTCATCTGAATCAGAAATGCCTAATGCCTCAAATTTTTTCACCTGGTTCAAAACCGCTGTTTTGAGACCCGAGAAGGAAAAATCCAGATCTCCCGAGTGCAGCATGGGTTTGGGTAGGTCAAATCTTCCGGATTGCCCTTTTTCTGCTAACTTCGAGATGGCGGCTCCGCCTGGGTAATCTAAGCCGAGTAATTTGGCAGTTTTATCAAAGGCTTCGCCGGCTGCATCATCCAAGGTTTCACCCAGAAGTTGGTACTTACCAACCCCACTCACGAGCATTAGCTGGGTATGTCCGCCAGAGACTAGGAGGGCGATAAAGGGAAATTCCGGTACAGAAACCCCTAAAAGCGGGGAAAGTAAGTGCCCTTCTAAGTGATGCACCCCAATCGATGGCAAATTAAGGCCTTGGGCTAAGGATTTGGCAAAAGCGCTGCCTACGAGTAGAGCTCCAGCCAAGCCTGGACCTTGGGTATAGGCTACGGCAT
>NZ_NCFJ01000618.1:0-1355 GCF_002281105.1 Polynucleobacter sp. 35-46-11 | reverse complement strand
AGTTCTGGCACGGAGTTGATGGAGCGTATTCGTCAGGAGGTGGTGCTCTACGCAGTTCGTATCGATGTTGCGGAAGAGTTTGCTCGACTCAAGACTCATCTTCAGGCAGTAGATACTGCTCTGGCAGGTAAAGGGCCAGTTGGAAAACGTTTAGATTTCTTGATGCAAGAGTTGAATCGTGAAGCCAACACCTTGAGCTCTAAATCTGTTTCAGAAGAATGTACTCAAGCTGCTTTAGAGCTCAAGCTCTTGATTGAGCAGATGCGTGAACAAGTCCAAAATTTAGAGTAACTATCCCTTACACAAATTATTATGGCCAGCCCTAAACCTAAAGCTAACCTATCTCCCGCTTATCAAGGCAGCATGTTGATGATCGTTGCCCCATCAGGCGCTGGAAAATCTTCTTTGGTGAATGCCTTATTGCAAGAAGATACGGCGCTCAAGCTCTCCCTTTCCACTACAACACGTGCGCCAAGGCCAGGCGAGGTGGATGGCAAGGACTATCGCTTTATTAAAAGAGATGAATTTATAGCGGAACGCGATCAAGGTAATTTTTTGGAGCATGCGGAAGTGCACGGCAATTTTTACGGCACCTCCAAAGCTTGGATCGAAACCCAGATGAAAACCGGGCGCGATGTGATGCTCGAGATCGACTGGCAGGGCGCCCAGCAAATTCGTCAAATTATTCCCGAAGTGCAGTGGATCTTCATCTTCCCGCCTTCATTTGAGGCCTTAGAGGAGCGCTTGCGTAAACGTGGGCAGGATGATGAGGAAACCATTCAGAGAAGGTTGGCTGCAGCCCATTTAGAGCTTCAGCATGCCCATGAAGCGGATTTCATTGTCATCAACGATGATTTTGAGCAGGCTTTAATTGATTTACGCCATGTTGTTGCTGCCAGCCGCTTACGCTCAGGGCCAATTATGGCTCGCAACCCAGCGCTTTTAAGGCGGCTTGGGGTCTAATCAGTTATCCTATAGGTATTGAAGCTAAATTTAAGTGAGTTCAGCATGGCCCGTATTACTGTAGAAGATTGTCTAAAAACTATCCCAAATCGTTTTGAGCTGGTATTGGCCGCGACTTATCGCGCACGTCAATTAGTTCAAGGTCACTCCCCACGTGTTGAGTCCAGAGATAAAGCAACTGTAGTTGCCTTACGTGAAGTTGCTGCTGGTGTAACTGACCGTGACATGTTGACCAAAGTACCTTTGTAATTCAGGGGTTCCGTTGTGGAGCTCCCCTTAGGCGACCAAAACACATCGGAATCCAAAGGTCGGGTCTCGCCTAAAGAGACTGTTAATAGCGATAAGTCTTCCATCATCGCAACATTGTTAGCTCAATCGAGCCGACATTTATT
>NZ_NCFJ01000617.1:0-1359 GCF_002281105.1 Polynucleobacter sp. 35-46-11 | reverse complement strand
AGCCATGAAAAATGTCATGAGTTTTGGGACCAGCCATGGGAAAACAGTAAAAACCACAATACAGGCGGCCGGGTAGGCGATTGAAAGTCGTCTTGCCCATTCTGTCCATCCGCCCTGCAATGCCCATCCACTGAAAGACATGACAGCGGATACACCCGCAACGGACGTCAGAAAACATCCGACCAAGCCTACGCCAATCACTGCCCGAGTGCTTTTAGATGAGTAGATGTCGTCAGATTACTTTAATTCAGGAATTTCAAGAACCTTCTGAAGATCACGGCCCGTGTAAGTGGGCTTGGGACCAATGGTTTCATAAGGAAGTCCCGGCCGATTCACCCAAAGGGTTATGAATCCAAACCAGGTTGCACCCAGCGCATCCCAGGCGTTGCTGGAAACAAAAAGTATTTCGTCTTTTTCTAACGGTATGACATTTTGAACCAGTCCGTAACTCTCAGGTGATGTTTTAAACAGCCTGATGGGGTCAACAGAGATGGTGTGATCGAGCAGATCTTTCATGCCTGCATTTGTCACTGCAGATTCGAGCATTTCCGGGCTGCCGTTCGAAAGAATAGCGGTTGTCAGGCCTTCGTTTCGGAGGTTCTTGAGGACGGCAAGATTTTCGGGGAAAGGCTTCAAGTTGGCATACTGAAGCATCAACTCCTCAACTATGCTGCTTCCGCGGTGCAGCTTCAAACGGTCCAGCGTGTATTCCAGCGCACGTCTGGTGATCTCCCAAAATGGGAGGTAGAACTTGCTGCCCTCGGCCTGGTGTGGGTCTGACTGCGTGATCAGGCGTGTGTACTCTATTTGTTTATCACGCCACATCACTGAGATCGCAGCGCCCTGACCAGGGTAAAGCTGCTCCGCCAATGTCTGTATCGAATAGACGTCAAACAAAGTGCCATAGGCATCAAACACCACTGCCTTGATTTTCATGATCCGGACTGCATTGAAGGGTTAGCGAATAGTTCTGGCATCTTGCCCAAACAAGATGCCCCTGGATTTTTCATCGACTGTCGGCACGGTGTTGATGACCTTGGCCAGTTCATAGGCTTTCACGGTCGCTGACCGGCCACTTATCCTTTCCAGCCATTGCTTCAAGGCGGGGAAGTTTTTCATGTCCTGTCGTTGTCGCTCATGAGGAACGACCCAGGGATAGGCCGCAATGTCGGCAATGGAGTAATCACCGCAGATGTATGCACGACCATCCGACAAACGTTTGTTCAGCACGCCATACAGCCTGGCCGTCTCGTTGACATAGCGGTCCATGGCGTAAGGCAGTTTCTCAGGCGCGTACTGAACAAAATGGTGGTTTTGTCCAGCCATGGGGCCCAGGCCGCCCATTTGCCAAAACAGCCA
>NZ_NCFJ01000616.1:0-1364 GCF_002281105.1 Polynucleobacter sp. 35-46-11 | reverse complement strand
TAAGTAAGTCACTAAGCTAACCCAATCAGCATGACGGCTAAACCAGAACAAAAATACCCACTGACCCCTGAAGTTTTTGCAGCCCTTGAAGTCACTAAAAGGGGTTGTGACGAGTTATTGGTCGAGGCTGACTGGATCCAGAAGCTAGCTAAAAGCCAGGCAACTGGTACACCTTTGCGTATTAAATTGGGTTTAGATCCAACTGCGCCAGATATTCATTTGGGTCATACGGTTGTTTTGAATAAATTGCGTCAGCTTCAAGATTTAGGTCACACTGTGATTTTCTTGATTGGTGACTTCACCAGCATGATTGGTGACCCCTCTGGACGTAATGCAACGCGCCCTCCACTGACTGCCGAAGAAATTGCTGTCAATGCGCAGACCTACTATCGTCAGGCCAGTATGGTGCTTGATCCTGCTAAAACTGAGGTGCGCTACAACAGTGAATGGTGCGACCCTCTCGGTGCACGCGGCATGATTCAGTTAGCGGCACGTTATACCGTTGCACAAATGTTAGAGCGTGATGACTTTACCAAGCGCTACCGTAGTGGGATACCGATCTCTGTGCATGAGTTCTTGTATCCACTAATGCAGGGTTATGACTCAGTTGCTCTCAAGAGCGACCTAGAGCTTGGGGGCACTGATCAGAAATTTAACCTCTTAGTTGGGCGCGAGCTCCAACGTGAGTATGGCCAAGAGCCTCAATGTATTTTGACCATGCCGCTACTGGTTGGTTTGGATGGCGTTGATAAGATGAGTAAGTCCAAAGGTAATTACATTGGCATTAGCGAGCCTGCTGGTGAGATGTTCGGCAAACTTTTGAGTATCTCTGATGACTTGATGTGGGATTACTTCACATTACTGTCATTCCGTCCTATGGCGGAAATTGACCTGATGAAGCAAGAAGTAGCTGCCGGTAGAAATCCTAAAGATTGCAAAGTGCTGCTCGCACAAGAAATCGTCGCACGCTTTCATTCGCAAGCTGCCGTAGAAAAAGCTTTGGAAGACTTTAATCATCGCGCTAAAGGCGGAATACCAGATGACATCCCAGAAATAAGTCTCACTGGAGCTCCAATGGGGGTTGCTAGCCTTTTGAAGGCTGCAGGCTTGGCACCATCTACGTCTGAAGCGATGCGCAACATTGAGCAAAACGGCGTAAA
The DNA here is from genome assembly GCF_002281105.1 of Polynucleobacter sp. 35-46-11. Lineage (NCBI taxonomy): Bacteria > Pseudomonadati > Pseudomonadota > Betaproteobacteria > Burkholderiales > Burkholderiaceae > Polynucleobacter > Polynucleobacter sp. 35-46-11. Next base: position 204 of record NZ_NCFJ01000616.1, on the reverse strand, counting down.
GATTGATGGCACAACAGTTACCGATAAACAGTTAAAAGTTGATACTGGTACTTACGTAGTGCAGGTAGGCAAGCGTAAGTTTGCTAAGGTAACTTTAGTTAAGTAGTACTAAAAAATTGACTGTAGACCTCAATACATGAAACTAATGTTTGAGAGAAAAATGTGAATCACGATGAGACATTCTCTTAAATACCTTTTAAAGAA
>NZ_NCFJ01000615.1:0-1371 GCF_002281105.1 Polynucleobacter sp. 35-46-11 | reverse complement strand
CCGGGTCGCTTAATCAATATTGTTGCTTAGATACTTGCAAATTACTTTGAATAGAAACTAAACACATGCGCGTAAATCAACTTCGACGTACTCTGCTTGGGTTTCTCACTCTAGCCCCAGTCAGCGGGCTGATCGCCTGTGGCTACCGCTTACGTGGCATGGTGGATTTGCCCTACAAAGTCATCGCGATTACTGGGAGCCCATCACCCCCTCTGAGAACGGATCTACAGACAGCTATCTTGACTGGTACTGATGCAAAGGTAGCCATCAATCCCAAAGATGCTGACCTTACTTTAGAAATCACGAGTGATCTGAATGGTCGTGAGATCTTGGCATACAACTCCAATGGTCAGGTCTCTGCCTATCGCTTAAATATACGTGTTGGGTTTAGAGCATATGACAATACGGGAGCTGACGTCGTACCTGAAGCGGAGATCTACATGACGCGAGATATGGACTTCTCGGTATCGACCGTTTTGGCGACCGATGTTCAAATGCAGCAATTTCTGTCTTTGATGCGTCGAGATCTTGCTGTGCAAATTCTGCGTCGTGTTGCTGCAACTGCCCGAGCTCCACGGTCTAAAATTTTTTAAAGAATGACGATCCAACCGCATGGTTAAGAGTGACGCCCTACAGGTTCACTTGAAGTCGCTGAATTCGGCCGCTTCATTAAAGCCCCTGTACATATTTAGTGGTGATGAGCCTCTCCTCATGATGGAGGCGATGGATCAATTACGTGCCACTGCGAAAAAAATGGGTTACACCGACCGCGAAGTTTTATTGCAAGAGCGCGGGTTTGATTGGACTGCCTTATTAAGCGCGGGCCAAACTATGTCTTTGTTTGGAGATAAGCGCTGGGTTGAGTTACGTATACCAACAGGTAAGCCTGGCCGTGATGGTGCTGATGCGCTTAAACAGTTCTCTGCCCAAATCGAGTCTCAGCCAGTTGGACCCGAGGGGCCGGATACGATTTTTTGCATCATCCTGCCTAAACTGGATGGCAAGATTAAAACTTCTGCTTGGTTTACTGCTTTGGATGAAGCAGGTATGGCGATTCAGTTGGATTCCTTGGATCGCAGTCAATTGCCGCAATGGATTGCGGGACGACTCAAGAAGCAGGGTCAAGAAGTGCAGTCAGGCCCAGAGGGGCAGCGTGCTTTAGCCTTTATTGCTGAGCAGGTAGAGGGTAATCTCATCGCCGCTCACCAAGAAATTCAAAAGCTAGGTTTATTGCATCCTGCTGGCGTACTTACCGAGGAACAAATTCGGTCAGCAATCCTGAAGGTGGCTCGCTATAACGTTTTTGAACTAACTGAAGCGATGTTGGCTGGTGATCTGCCTCGCCTCAATCGCATGCTAGACGGCCTCAAA
>NZ_NCFJ01000082.1:689-8974 GCF_002281105.1 Polynucleobacter sp. 35-46-11 | reverse complement strand
AGATTACTGGGACCAACAAGGTTGCGCCCTATTGCAACCTATTGACCTTGAGGTCGGTGCCGGTACATCTCATACAGCCACTTTCTTGAGGGCCATTGGTCCTGAACCATGGAAAGCGGCTTACGTCCAACCTTCTCGTAGACCAAAAGATGGTCGCTACGGAGAAAATCCAAACCGTTTGCAGCACTACTACCAGTACCAGGTAGTGCTGAAACCAGCGCCGGAAAATATTCTTGAGCTCTACTTAGGCTCGCTTGCTGCTTTAGGTCTTGATCTTCAAAAAAACGATGTTCGCTTTGTTGAGGACGATTGGGAAAACCCAACCCTGGGTGCGTGGGGCTTAGGATGGGAAGTTTGGCTTAACGGCATGGAAGTAACTCAGTTCACTTATTTCCAGCAAGTGGGTGGCATTGATTGCAAACCTGTTTTAGGCGAAATCACCTACGGCATTGAGCGCTTAGCGATGTACATCCAAAATTGCTCCAACGTATATGACCTCGTTTGGGCCGACGGCATCTCTTATGGCGACGTGTATCACCAGAATGAAGTAGAGCAATCTTGCTACAACTTTGAACACTCCAATACCGACCTCTTGTTTGCAAACTTCACCAATTACGAGAGTGAAGCCAAGCGTTTGATGGAAGTACCTTTAGCCTTACCCGCTTATGAAATGGTGCTCAAGGCTGGACACACCTTTAACTTACTGGATGCGCGCGGCGCTATTTCAGTGACTGAGCGTGCTGCTTATATCGGACGCATCCGTAACCTATCTCGTGCAGTAGCGCAGGCTTACTTTGAGTCTCGTGAGAAGTTAGGTTTCCCGATGTGCCAACGTCAATCCAAAGCCTAATCAGCTCGATCTAATTATGAGTACACCGAATTCCCTCTCTCAATCAGACAATCTTCTGATTGAAGTATTTACAGAAGAGTTGCCACCAAAATCATTACGCCGCTTAGGTGACGCCTTCAGTGATGGTATTTATTCCACGCTTAAGTCCGCCGGCCTCTTAAGTGAAAATTCTGTTGCTACTGGCTTCGCTACACCGCGCCGCCTTGCTGTTCAAGTTACGAATGTCTTGAGCCAAGCGCCAGACTATCCAGTACGCGAAAAATTACTGCCAATCAGCATTGCTTTTGATGCTGAAGGCAAAGCTACTGCGCCCCTACAAAAGAAATTAGCCTCTTTGGGTTACGCTGATATCGATCTCTCCACCCTGGAAAAATCAGGTGAAGGAAAAAATGAAGCGCTATATCTCAATGTTGTCGCTAAAGGCGCAGCATTAGAGCAGACTGCCCAACAGGCGCTTGAGCAAACACTCAGCAAATTACCCATCGCCAAAATGATGCACTATCAAGTGCTACAAAAAAATGGTGAATTAGCAGACGTTGAGTTTGCTCGACCTGCACACCGCATCATTGCGCTGCATGGTAAACAAGTCCTTAATATCAGCGCACTAGGAATTGATGCAGCCAATCAAACCGAAGGTCATCGCTTTTTAGCTCCTGGTCTTATTACGATCGCCTCCGCAGATCAGTATGAATCCGATCTCAGCACTAATGCCAAAGTATTGCCAAGCTTTGATAAGCGTCGTGCATTTATCGAATCTGCATTATTAAAAGCTGCTGGTACTGATTTAGTATTAATGCCAGATAGCCTATTAGATGAAGTAACCGCTTTGGTTGAGTGGCCAGCAATTTATGAATGTCATTTTGATCAAGAGTTCTTGGAGGTTCCTCAAGAGTGCTTGATTCTGACGATGCAGACCAATCAAAAATACTTTGCATTGACTGATAAGCAAGGCAAGTTATGCAATCGCTTCCTCATTGTTTCTAATATCGAGACTGATAAGCCAGAAGCGATTATTTCTGGTAACGAACGTGTGGTGCGCCCGCGCCTATCCGACGCGCGCTTTTTCTTCCAACAAGATCAAAAGCGTCCGTTAGCATCCCGTGTGGCTGATCTTGGAAAAGTGGTTTATCACAATCAGCTTGGCAATCAATTGGATCGCACTAAGCGTGTTCAAGGAATTGCAGTAGGTATTGCCAAAGCCTTATCAGCTAATGAGGCCTTAGCAAGTCGCGCCGCTGAAATTGCTAAAACCGATTTACTAACCGATATGGTTGGCGAGTTCCCAGAGCTTCAAGGCATCATGGGTCGCTACTATGCAACGCATGATGGCGAAGATGCCGAAGTCGCGTCCGCTTGCAGCGAACACTACATGCCCCGCTTTGCTGGTGATGCATTGCCACAAACTCAAATCGGCACCATCCTTGCTATTGCGGACAAGCTAGAGACATTAGTCGGCATTTGGGGTGTTGGTCTTGCACCGACAGGTGACAAGGACCCATATGCCTTGCGTCGACACGCTTTAGGTATTTGCCGTCTTTTGTCAGAGAAGAACCTGAGCCTTAGCCTGCCTGAATTAATTGAACTGGCTCGTAAACAATTCCCACAAAAAGATGTTCAAGAAAAAGCTAAGGGCGAAGATATTTACGCCTTCATCATTGATCGTCTGCGCGCTTACTTACGCGACCAATCAGTTGCTGGCAAGCCATTTACCACCGAAGAGATTGAGGCTGTATTAAGTCAGTCACCCGCTCAACTCAATGATTTAATTGATCGCTTATCTGCATTGCGTGAATTTAATGCCTTAGCGGAAGCTGCTCAGTTAGCAGCTGCCAATAAACGCATCAGCAATATTCTCAAAAAGAATGTAACTGCTATACCGGCGGCTTGTTCCGGCAAGCTCTTACAAGTTCCTGCTGAAAGCGCGCTCTATCAGGCGCTTGAGAAACTCACCCCAACACTGAGTACCGCCTATGAGCAGCGTCAGTTCGTAGATCTATTGAAGGCACTCGTAGCTCTCAGCGCCCCGATTGATCAATTCTTTGCCGATGTGATGGTGATGGATCCAAATCCAGAGCTACGTGATAACCGACTAGCTCTCCTGCAACAACTTCACCAGAAAATGAATCTCATTGCCGATCTCGGCAAATTAGCATGAGCATCAGCTCTTCTAAACTCATCATTCTGGATCGCGATGGTGTGATCAATGAAGATCGAGATGATTATGTGAAGTCGAGTGATGAGTGGATTCCTTTGCCGGGTAGTCTTGAGGCAATTGCACTACTCAATCAAGCCGGCTACCAAATTGCCGTAGCGACGAATCAGTCTGGCTTGGCAAGAGGTTATTTCAACATTAATGATCTTCATGTCATGCATGGCAAGATGGACAAACTCCTCAAACCCTTGGGTGGTCATATCGACAGCATTTTCTTTTGCCCTCATACCGATGCCAATGCGTGCGATTGCCGCAAGCCTTTACCGGGAATGATGAAAGAAATTGCACTACGTTATAAAAAAAATCATAGCGACAGTCCTTTACTGGGGGTACCAATTGTTGGCGATTCCTTGCGCGATCTTCTAGCAGGCATTGCCTTGGGCGCTAGCCCGCATTTAGTCTTAACCGGCAAAGGTAATAAAACCTTGGAAAAGGGTGGCCTCCCTGAGGGGACACAGATTCATGCAGATTTGATGGCATTTGCGACCGCACTCCTGCAAGATAAGGTTTAATAGAAACATGATTTTTATTCGCTCAGCCCTATTTACACTCTTCTTGCTGATATTTACGCCGATCTGGTCAGTCCTCTGCATTCTCGTTTTTCCTATCCTGAATCCTGAGAACCGCTATCGCTTCATCGGCCTGTGGAATAAGGTCGTGATCTGGATTTTGCAATCTCTCTGTGGCATTCGTTACGAGATTCGTGGCATGGAAAACATGATGGCGGTTTTGGATAAACCGGTTGTTGTACTGAGCAAACATCAGTCTGCCTACGAAACTATTTTTTATATTGCTAAGCTTCCTAAGCAAGTCTGCTTCGTTTTCAAAAGAGAATTACTTTGGATCCCTTTCTTTGGCTGGGCTTTGGCTTTGCTCAAGATGATTCACATCAATCGCAATAGCAAAGAAACTGCCGCCCTCTCTGTGGTTGGTCAAGGCAAAAAGCGTTTGAGTGAAGGTAAGTGGATTTTGTTATTTCCAGAGGGTACTAGAACGCCGACCGGATCTCACCAGCCATATAGCAAAGGTGGCGCGAGACTGGCGAGCGCTACTGAGGCACTGGTAATTCCAATTGCTCATAATGCGGGTCGATGCTGGCCCAAGAATAGCTTTCTAAAGCAACCTGGAACAGTCATCTTCTCAATCGGACCTGCCATCACCTCCGTCGGAAAAACAGGCGGACAACTGCATCAAGAAGTTGAGAAATGGATTGAGGCTGAAATGCGCGTGATTGATCCTAGCGCTTACCAGCAAAACTAGAAACTTAGTGGGCTAAAGTTTTAGCCCACTCAATATAGCGCTCCACCGGAATATCCTGAGCACGCGCTTTTAATTCAGATTCAGATAAAGAGAGTCGATCTGCAAAAGCCGATAGATTGGTGCGTAGCATTTTTCTTCTCTGAGAAAACGCTGCGGCCACGACTTTTTCCAAGGTATGCCACTGCGGATCACTTAAGTTGAAATCCCGTCGCGGAATCATGCGTACGACCGCTGAATTGACTTTGGGTTGTGGGTCGAAAGCTTCGGGCGGGACTTCTAAAACTTGCTCCATATCGTAGCGAGCTTGCAACATGACGGATAGTCGACTGAACTCAGAACCGCCAGCCTTAGAGACCATACGCTCAACCACTTCAGCTTGGAGCATGAATACCTGCTCATCAATCGCATGGGCAGCAGAAACAAGATGAAAGAGTAATGGGGAGGAAATGTTGTAAGGCAAGTTACCAACTACCTTACACAGGCCACTATTAGCTGGACGCGAGTTTGCCCATTCGAGGAAATCAAACTTGAGTGCATCTCCCTCGATGACATTGAGGCCCTTGAGATTCTCTTGATTCCAGTACGAGACTAAGTCTCGATCAATCTCTAGAAGGTCTAAATGATCTAGGTTATTTAATAAAGGTATTGTCAGTGCGCCAAGGCCGGGACCGATCTCAATCACATGCATATTTTCACTAGGATTGATCGCAGCAATAATGGAGTAAATTACTCCAGAATCCTGCAGAAAATTTTGGCCAAATCGTTTACGAGCGCGATGCGTCATGTTTTTAAATTCTTTTTGCTCTTGATATTTACTGCCAATTGATAGGCAAGTCGCAAAGCCTCCAACATGCTACCTGAGTCAGCTAAACCCTTACCAGCAAGGTCTAGAGCTGTGCCATGATCTACTGAAGTCCGGATAACCGGCAAGCCTAAGGTGACATTCACTCCACCACCAAAGCTCACAAACTTAAAAGGCGCCAGACCCTGATCGTGATACATCGCAATAAACGCATCTACGCTATCTAAGGCTTTAGCATCAAACATCGTATCACCAGGATAAGGGCCGCTCACCTGAATGCCTAGATCTTTAGCAGCTTTGATAGCAGGTTCAATGACATCAATTTCTTCACGACCGAGGTAGCCTGATTCACCTGCATGAGGATTAAGTCCTGCCACCCGAATCACAGGCTTAGCAATGCTAAATTTTGTCCGCAAGTCCTGATCGACAATCTGAATCGTTTCCAAAAGATGCTGTTGATTTAACGCTCCGGGAACTTCTCTCAAAGGTAAATGGGTTGTAACTAAAGCCACTCGGAGGTCGCGACTTTTCTGCAAACCTAAAAAACCTGATGGTAATGTTGCGCATAACATCATGACAACATGCTCTTGATGGCAAAGCTGAGCTAGATATTCAGTATGTCCAGTAAATAAGTCGTCACTTGAAACATTGCCTTCGTTGATAACACTCTTTTGTATAGGCGCGGTTATCATCGCATCAAAACGGCCTTCAAGACATCCCTTAACGGCAGCATCCAGAATATTCAGGACATACTGAGCATTTTTAGGATTGAGCTGACCTGCAATTGCTGGGGTAGCTAAGGCGATTGATTCCACCTGCAGGCGGTTCGATAACTCTTGAGGAATCTTAGTCGCCGGAATCAAGCTGGGGTCAGCAAGCAAAGTAATCGTGCTTGCGGGCTGCTGCTGCAAGAAGGCTAAAGCAGCTGCAAGAGAAACCTCTGGACCAAGCCCTGCGGGCTCTCCAGAACTAATGACTAAATTAACGAGGGCTGGCTGCTGGATCATCTGCGTTAATGATCTTCACCGTAGCGGTGTCGCGTAATTCACGTAACCAATCTTGATAAGCCTGTTCGAACTTACGCTCACGGATTGCTGCGCGGGCAAATTGACGCTGCTTCTCCAGAGTTAATTGTGCTTCACGACGCTCGAGCACCTGAATCAAATGCCAACCAAACTCGGTCTTCACTGGGTTACTCACTTCACCAATTTGCAAGCGATTCATTGCTTGATCAAACTCAGGAACTAAATCGCCAGGACCCATCCAACCTAGATTTCCACCGTTAGCAGCAGATCCATCTTCAGAATACTTTTTAGCCAGTTCGCCAAAATCAGCAGTCTTTGCGCGAACCTGGTCTCGATAGCCGGCGAGGCGTCTTTCAGCATCCTGATCCGTTAAACCAGCACGACTGCGCAATAAGATATGGCGAGACAAGGTCTGCGTCACCATAATGTTTTGTGGGGTAGTTGTAACTTCTTGGGGAAAAGCTTGCTGCGGCTCAGGGGCACCAGCAGCTAAGGCGCGACGATCAAGAACCTTGAGTACGTGATAGCCAGCTGGGCTTCTTACTACTGCATTAGCAAGTTGCCCGCTACCTGTATTTCTCACAGCCTCATAAAATAATTGCGGCAAGCGATCTGGTGTACGGTAACCTAATTCTTGAAACTTAATTTTTGGATTGTCTTTTGCAGCCATTGCACCCAGCTGCAAAAAATCGACATCACCACGCGCTTCTCGCAATAAAGATTCTGCTTGCTTCTTTGCTGCAGCCTGAGCACCAGCACCTGCACTCGCATCTACTGGAATAAAAATCTGAGCTACATCTATTTCCTCTGGCTCACCTTTAGCGGCTGGAGTAGATCGTGCCGCCCTTCCTCCACCAGCTACTTCACGATTGCGGTCAGTAATGAAATTATCGACTTCTGCATCAGAAATCTTAATCTTGCCTTCTACCTCGCGCTCGCGATAGCGACTAATGATTACATCATCACGCAACATTTCACGATACCGATCATAGGTGCTACCAGTCGCAGCAATTTTTACTTTCAGTTCAGCAACTGTTAATTTATTCTTAGCTGCTATATCACCAATAATCTTATCGAGTTCCTTGTTGCTAACTGCAACACCTTCTTGCTCAGCATTTTGCAGTTGGATCTTTTCGACAATCAGACGCTCGAGCACGGTCTTACGTAAAGTCGCTGCGTCAGGAAGTTTGGTTCCCTGCTTTTGTAAGGCCGTAATGCGATCATCAATCTCTTTACGCGTCACGTAGCCTGTATTTACGACCGCTGCAACACCATCAATATTACGAATTTTGCTATCAGCCGCAGTCTTTGAGCCATCTTGTGCAAGCGCGAACTGAGTCATAAGAGCAGTGCCAGCCAAAATCATGGCTGCAAGGGCTTGGTTAAATCGATTCCTACGCATCATTGATAGTTCTCGTATATTGAAGGTGGTATAGGCTTGGAAGTAGGCATATATCCAGGAACATTTAGCTTCATGATATCAACTGGATTACTACCAGCGCTACCAAATCCCCTAAATTCTATTTGGAATAAAACCTGGGTAGTGGTTATTTGTGAGGTATTGAGCATTTGAGAGTAAGCACCGCGTAAGGTCCAGCAATCGCGCATCCACTCTAAACCCACTAAAGTGTTAAGCGTTTTAGTTGTTAACGCGTCATAACCCCATCGACCCAATGCTGAAACCTCTCGGGTGAGAGGCCACTGCCCAGATATATTGTATTGATCAGTAGTCGTCTGAGCTAGTGTGCCCAGCGTATTATTTTGCACTGAAGCCTGTGTTGGAGGGCTCCAAACGTTTCTATACCCAAAATTCAAATTTCTACCAGGCGTAGGACGCCAGCTTCCACCAACGGTTGTCTGAACCAATTTATTTAACTGGGTGTTGTACTGCCCAAACATATCTGCACTAAAGTTACCTAGCAGGCGCACAGACGCTGAGCCCAAGGTATCGGAGTAGGTTGTTGGATTGGCAATGTTTCCATTAAGGCCAACTCGCTGCCCCGAAAATGCTTGGCGCTGTGCAAGGGTTACGTTAGCTCGCTCTGCGCCAGTATTAGCCTCAATCATCCGACTAGTTAAGCCACCAGTCAGCTTATTGTTATCCGCAATACGGTCATTACCAATAAATGTATTTTC
>NZ_NCFJ01000082.1:0-666 GCF_002281105.1 Polynucleobacter sp. 35-46-11 | reverse complement strand
TGTTTTCACTAAAAATTTGGGTAACACCAAAACCCGCATCTGCCGTATCAAACAGTGGAGTTTGAGCCTGACTTTCATAGGGGGTATAAACATAAAACGCTCTTGGCTCCATGGTGAGCAACATATCGCGCCCAAAGAAGCCCTTTAATTCAGCGGCATCTCTTTCAAACGCCAAACCAGAATCAAGACTGAATGTGGGTATGGTAAAGCCTTGTGCAGCTGGCGCTCCCACAGGGTTATATGGGGTGGCATTATAAGTATTCGACTGAAAGCTGACCTTAGGAGTGATGTAATAACCGGGTGTAATCTGAGGTAGTGACATTGCACCTTTAATAACTGTTCGATCTGCTTGGCTAAATGCACCTGGAGCAGTTGCCTGTAGGTTTCCACCAATGTTGTAAGCAAATCGGGTGTAGTCAGTTGAAAACGTTGTTACAGGGCCTGATGGCAAGGTAATGTATTTACCACTAGCGTCAGCCACCGTTGGAGTTAAACGGTTGTTATAGGTGGCAGTGATATTCGGCAAAATATTGTAGGGAGATTGCACAGTCACCGTTGGATCAGGCTGCAATGTCTGGAAAGTCATCGCTCTTGCGGCAACCGTCCAATTGCTTAAACTTCCGGTTAAGTTCTTAGTAGTACCAACCTCTTGACGAAATTGATTGG
>NZ_NCFJ01000081.1:0-8316 GCF_002281105.1 Polynucleobacter sp. 35-46-11 | reverse complement strand
ATGGGCCATTGCAGAAAGTCCAACTAGTGTAAAGCCGCTTGTTGCCTGTAGTCTTATTATTTTACCTTGTTAGCTTTCTTAAAAATTCTAATAACCCCCACGCTTAGGGCCATTTCCAGGACTTTGCGGGCTTGCCGTCACAAAAGCAGACTGTCCATGATGGACTTTTTTGCCTTTATTACGGTTTTGACCCTGGCCACCCTGTCCACCGCCTTGACCGCCCTGACCACCTGCTCCAGGACGACCACCTTGTGTACGACCCCGGAAAGGACCGCGGCCTTCACCCTGTCCACCGCCACCAGGCTTGCCGCCTCTGCTTTGATGGGTTAGGGCACCATGACCGCTGGCCTGGGTGAGAGCATCCCGTGAACCCCAGTAAGAAACTGAGGTTTGCATTGGATCTGGCTGAAAGTCTTCGCCAGCAGGAGATCGGCGATCGCGACCTTGAGGATTTGGATTGCGGCCTTTATCTTGTGGCTGAGGCATTTTTAAACCTGCAAACTTCATCAGGTTATAGATACCACCAGCTTCAATCTCTTCCCACTTGCCCCGTCTCAAGCGTGGGGGCAATAAGAAAATGCCGTAACGAGTTCGGATTAAGCGCGATACCGTATGCCCAACAGCTTCAAACATGCGGCGAACCTCGCGGTTGCGGCCTTCAGTTAATGCAACGTGATACCAACGGTTTGCACCTTCCCCACCACCCATAGAAAGACGTAAGAATTTAGCTTGGCCGTCATCTAAGGTGATACCACTCTTTAATTGAGTCATATTTTCTTGGCTCAGGTCACCCAGAATACGAACAGCGTACTCACGCTCAACACCATAACGAGGATGCATTAAGCGATTGGCCAGTTCACCAGAAGTGGTGAATAACAAAAGACCTTCAGTATTAAAGTCCAGGCGCCCCACTGCAATCCAGCGCCCTTGACGCGGCTTTGGCAAACGATCAAATACGGTTGGACGACCTTCAGGATCCGATTGACTCACAATCTCGCCGGCAGGCTTGTGATACATGATGACGCGCGGCGGCTTAGTCTGAATCTTGCGATGTACTGGCTTGCCATTAATTCTTACTTGATCGGTGGGGCCAATACGTTGACCGATATGTGCTGGTAAACCATTTACTGATACGCGTCCTTGAATGATCAGGTCTTCCATATCGCGACGTGAACCCATACCGACATCCGCCAATACCTTATGTAACTTCACAGTATCTTCGTCGTCAGCATCGTCGTCCAGACCGTCTAGGTCGGACCACACTTCGTCACGCAAGCTCAGCGGTAGATCATCGATATTTGCGAATTGCAAACTACTCATCTCATCATCGCTAGGCATATCCGCATCATCATCATGACGCACACGTTGTGCGCGGCGCTCTGCACCAGTCTGATGAGAAATCTCATTCTCATTTAGACCATCAGGATTTTTAACCTCAAGCACTTCAGGCGCATCTAATGCAGCATCGAATTCTCCAGATACTACTGAGGCAAACAAAGCTTCACTCTCTGCTGGATTTGGCGCAAGCTTAGCGGATGCATTATTGCCTCCCTCGCGCTGACCACCAGACTCACCGCCCTCACGACGAGGCCGATCTTTATTAAATGGACGTTTCTTATTAAAGGGGTGCTTGCTGGCACCTGCGCCCTGACGGCGTGGGCGACGTTGTCCGCCTTCGCGCCCCTCGCCTTTTACACCCTCTGAATTATTAGATGCAGACTCAGAGCCAGGGGAATTATCCGAAGTAGGTTTACTCGGAGATGAATCGTTTTCGTTTTGACTTGTCATTAATGATTATTTTTGTTCGTCTGATTTGTCTTCAGGCTCTGGAGTAACTTCTTCTACTTCCTCTACTTCTTCCGCGTCTTCTACTTCTGCATTTGTCTCATCGCTGGTTGACTGAATAATCGGTTGACCGTTTTCATCCAACTCAATAACTGTTTCAACTGTAGCGCTTGGATCAAACTCCATTACCGCCTGACCTAGGTGCTCCGCTGCAGCCATCGGCGCAGCATCTTCCAACATTGGCAAGCTTTGTAAATTGGTAAGACTTAAATCATCTAAGAATTGTTTGGTGGTGGCGTATAAACCTGGGCGGCCAACCGTCTCTTTGTGACCAATAACCTCAACCCAACCTCGATCTTCTAACTGCTTCATCACATTGCTACTAACCGCAACACCACGGATCTCTTCAATTTCTCCACGAGTCACTGGTTGGCGATAAGCAATGATCGCTAGGGTTTCCATTACGGCCCTAGAATACTTCGGCGGCTTTTCTGGAGTTAAGCGATCAAGATATTCACGCATTGCTAAGCGGCTTTGAAAACGCCAGCCAGTTGCAATATGCACCAATTCCATGCCTCTGTCTTCCCAGGCCTTTTGAAGCTCTAAGAGGGCATCATCAATTTCACCAGATGCAATATCCTCAGCAAATAAGCGCGTCAGATCTGCAACTGTGAGTGGTTCTTGCGCGCACAAGAGAGCTGTTTCAATTACGCGTTTATTGTGATCATCCATAAAATTCGGGCTACCAGGTCAGGACCTGATGAGGCTATAAAAATGTATTTCCGTAATGGGTTGGCGGTGTTCTGGTGGCGCTGTTTAGCTACTACGGGCACTTTATCTCCGAAAATCCTTATGGGAGAGCTGCCCGCGCTGAAACGAAGTCTTTTTCGCTCACCGTTCGGTCATTATAAGGTAGGCTCAATACAATAGCCACATGCAAGCAAATAGAGCTCCACACCGACTTTTATCCACCGAGCTTGAACCTAGACGTCGTTTTCTAGGTCTAGGTCTTAGTTTAGGCGCCCTCATTGGGGGCTCAGGCCTTGCTGGATGTAGCCTCACGAGCAGCCGCAAACCCGTCATCGGCCTAGCTTTAGGGGCAGGCGCAGCCCGAGGCTTTGCCCACGTAGGCGTTATCAAGGCTCTGGAAGCTCAAGGGATTCGACCCGATATCGTAGTTGGTAGCAGCGCTGGCAGCGTTATTGCGGCACTACTGGCATCTGGCGCTACCGGCAATGACCTGAACAGACTCGCTTTAAATCTGGATGAAGCCACCATTGCCGACTGGGGGCTTCCTTTTGTTGGAAGATTTGGCGGCCTCATCAAAGGGGATGCCCTCCAAAATATGGTCAACCGTGAAGTGCAAAATAAGTCGATCGAGCAAATGCGCATTCCATTGGGAATTGTGGCAACTGAATTGCAGTCAGGCAAAGGTATTTTGTTTCGCTCTGGCAATACAGGTCTAGCAGTGCGCGCCTCATGCAGTGTCCCGGGAGTCTTCCAGCCTGCCGTCATTAGCGGTAAAGAATATGTTGATGGCGGTTTAGTCGCACCAGTTCCAGCAAGCTATGCAAGACAGATGGGTGCAACCCTAGTAATTGCAGTCAATATCTCCTCGGAGCCAGTTCATCAAGATGCAAGCGGAACCTTTGGCATCATGCAACAGACTATATCCATCATGCAGCGAAGTATTAATCAGTACGAACTCAAAAGCGCTGATATTGTGATCACGCCTCACCTCAAGCAAATGAATAGCGGTGATTTCAAATCCAGAAATGCAGCAATCCTCGCAGGAGAGGAGGCCGCCCAAGAGCAGATGGCTGCCTTGAAAGAAAAACTTCGATCCTAGCCCTAGGGCTAACTTCCCAAGAAGGGGTGATTGATTTAGGATTCGGTGCAATTGTTTATGAAATCCACCACCACTCTTCTTAAATTATTGATCGCAATATCCATTGCAACTCAAGCGCATTACGCCCATGCTCAAGCAGGAGGCCAATTTACAGTCGCAGCCAACAACTATCTCAAAAAGCGCACTGATGCTTTTATGACAATCACGGGCTACTCACTAACCCCAGATGTCACCACCGGATCACTCTCAATTACCGATAAAGGCGGAGAAAATCAAAACTTACAAATGATTTCTCTTGGGGGTGGAGACCGTATCAGCGCCAACTTTCCACTCTATCTTGAGGGCACGATTGCCTTTAACCGATATAACCCAACGTTTACCGATGGTATAGGCAATACGAACATTACGGTACCGGTCAATTGGAATGGCATTACTGGAACTGGTGGCGTTGGCTGGGACTTCCCACTAACGGATCAGCTTCGCATTCGCCCGATTGCCAACATCATGTTGGGCCACGTAGAAAGCGACCTCTCGATTGCTGGTCGCATCATAGAAAATAAAACGGGGGTAGACCTACAGTTCTTAAATGGAGGTCGTATGAATGCATATGGCCTTGGTGGCTCACTTATGTTGGACTATGAGGATTACAAGCCCGAACGAGAATACGATGCAGAATTACGCTACACCAATATTGCGCTCAATACTTTTGATAGCTCCGCTGCCGTTCAAGGATCTGCAGACTCTCAAAGTTTAGGATTGTGGGCTCGAGCCAGATACCCCACACCACTTACCGTTTTAGAAAGGCCACTACGAGCCGTCTTTGAGGTGGCACATACCGAGTTTCTTGGTCAGCTCCGCGGAGCTCTTGGTTTTGATTCACTCTCCTCTGTGGGCACTGGAGTAGAGATTGATCGCAGCGCTTCAGACCCCATGTTTAGCAGGGTGCGATTGGTGTTTCGGTATCAATTTGGACAGAACGTCCGAGGAACTTCAATTGGCCTAGCGGCAAGCTTCTAAAGCAGAAAATTAGAGGCTACGAGATTTGCGTTTGAGTTTGTTCACTTCATTCAACAACTCTTGACGCTCGGCATCACCCAAGTTATCACTACCATCCAAACGGCGCGCACCATCAAAGCGCTTATCCCAATAGAGACTACCAAGATCATCTACACGCACACTAGTGCCCTTCGATGGGGAGTGGATAAATTTATTGTCGCCAACATAAATGCCGACATGAGAGAAAGTTAAGCGCATGGTGTTGAAGAACACCAAATCACCAGGCTGCAATTCTTCACGAGTAATTGGCTTACCTACGCGACTCATTTGAGTAGATTTACGAGGCAATAAAAAACCTAGTTTGTCCTTAAAAACATATCCGACAAAACTACTTCCATCTAAACCGGATTGTGGTAACTCTGTATCCCAGCGATAACGCACTCCAATCACTTCCATGGCGCGATTAATCAGCTCATCTGATTTAACGGTAACCGAATCTGCCAAGCGATCTGACGCACGAACAAAGTAAGACTTACCCACCTGAAACATGTTTTGCTTAGGAGTCTCTTTGGGTACCTCTACAGGCGCTTCTTTAGATGCATCCAATGCAGTATCTACTGCCAACACGGGATGCGCAGCAAATGCGAACACAACTAGCGCGGCCATCGACGCTTGCTTAAGCAAGGTTGGCAAGAGGTCTTTTTTAAGTGACATCAATCCATTCTAACAAAGAAGAGCTATTTCACCAAGTACCAGCTTGGACCCTAATATGATGTTTTAAAAGGAGTATTTTCTATTGCGGTGCATAAATGCACCAATTTAGCGCCTTGCTAGGAGTCTTGCTCAAAGCTTAAGTTAGCTCGGCGGCCGTGAATAGCTCTTTGGTATAGGTTTGGCGAGGATGCTGAACCATAGTCTCAGTATCACCAAACTCGACCACCCTTCCCGCTTTGAGCACCATGACCTCATGCGACATTGCTCGAATAACAGCCAAATCATGACTAATCATCAGATAGGCCAAGTTGTATTTTTTCTGGAGCTCAGTCAATAAGGCAAGCACTTGTTTTTGAATCGACACATCCAATGCTGAAGTGGGCTCATCTAAGACCAAGATCTGTGGTTTTAGGATCAAAGCACGGGCAATCGCGATCCGCTGTCTTTGCCCACCCGAAAACTCATGGGGATAACGTGTGAGGGCAGAACGATCAATGCCGACTTCTCGAAGAATATCTAAGACACGCTTCTCGCGTTCCGTCGCAGACAAATCAGGAAAGTGCACATCCAAACCTTCTGAAACAATTTGCATCACATTCATACGTGGAGAAAGTGAGCCAAAGGGGTCCTGAAAAATCACTTGCAGACTAGAGCGCATAGCGCGACGTTCTGCTGGCTTTAACTTTTGCCAATCAACACCAAGTACATCCACATCACCCATGATTTCTGCGGCAGTGTCACCCAACAAACCTAAGACCGCCATGCCTAAAGTAGTCTTACCTGAACCAGACTCACCAATCACGCCAATGGTCTGACCTTGCTTGAGTTCAAAACTCACTTTACGCAAGACCTGATGACGTGGAGGTTTTTTAAACCAAGCAGCAGCTTCAGTACCAGGGTAAGAAACGGATAAGTTATCTGCCTTTAGCAGGACGGGCGCCAATGGCATCACTGGCGCCAGATCGCGCACAGGCTCGCTATTTACTAGGGCTTTTGTATAAGGATCTTCTGGGCGCTCGAACACCTGCTTGGTTGATCCAAGCTCCATCAAGTTTCCTTGATTTAATACAGCAACACGATGAGCAAAATGCTTTACCAAATTGAGATCATGAGTAATCAGAAGAATGGCCATGCCACCATGATCTTTAGACTCTTCTTGTAACTCTTTGAGTAAATCCAAAATCTGCAAGCGCAGACTAACGTCTAAAGCAGTAGTTGGCTCGTCTGCAATTAACAATCTGGGTTTGCATGCTAAGGCCATCGCAATCATGGCACGTTGACGTTGGCCACCAGATAACTGATGAGGATAGGAATGGAAGCGTTTCTCTGGTTCTGGGATGCCAGTTTTCTTAAGTAACTCGATTGCTGCAGACATAGAGTCTGCTTTAGAGATCAAAGGTTGATATACCTGTACAGCCTCAACAATTTGATTGCCAATAGTGAACAAAGGGTTGAGTGCAGTCATGGGCTCTTGAAAGACCATGGCAATCTCACGACCCCGAATCTCACGGATATCTTGGATTGGCAAATCCAGTAAATTGACCGGCTGATTGCCGGCATTCGAGTCTTTACCGCTCCATAAAATACGACCAGATGTTTTTGCACCTTCAGGCTCAAGACGCAAGGGCGCCAAAGCAGTCAGCGTCTTACCTGAGCCAGACTCACCAACTAAGGCAACACGTTCCCCCACCCCAATCTCAAGATCAAGATGGTTGACAGCGAATTTCTCACGTCGACCTGAACCAAACGAGATTGAAAAATCCTCGTAGCGAAGTAATGGCGTAATTTCTGCATTCAGTTTTGGTGCGGAGCTCATGAACGCCCCCCACTCATGGCGCCTGACTTGCGAGAATCGAAAGCATCACGCAAGGCCTCGCCCATAAAAGTAAGCAAGAGCAAAGTGGCGACCAAGACCACAAAGGTCGATAGTGAAATCCACCAGGCATCTAAATTACTTTTACCTTGTGATAGCAACTCTCCCAAACTCGGGGTTCCTGGAGGCACACCAAGACCCAAGAAATCCAAACTCGTGAGCGACAAAATCGCTGCACTCATTCTGAAAGGTAAAAAGGTAATGACTGGTGTCAAGCTATTAGGCAGGATATGACGACGCATGATTTGCAAATTCGTTAAACCCAAAGCTCTGGCAGCTCGCACATATTCCAATGCACGATTACGGAAAAACTCAGCACGCACGTAGTCAGACAAACCCATCCAACCAAATGCTGCTAGTAAGATAATCAGGAGCCAAATACTGGGGTTAAAAATAGAAGCAAAGATGATCAGCAGATATAACTCTGGCATCGCTGACCAAATTTCAATCAAGCGCTGAGAAATCAGATCAAACTTGCCGCCAAAGAATCCCATTAAAGAGCCAGTGATGATGCCTACACTCACACCAACAATAGTGAGTGCCAAGCCAAACAGAATTGAGAGGCGAAATCCATAAATCAAGCGCGCGAGAACATCGCGTCCCCGATCGTCAGTACCTAACCAGTTATCAAAAGATGGAGGTGCAGGATTGGGTACTTTTGAAAAGTAGTTCAGTGTTTCGTAGCTATAAGGTATCGGGGGATAAATCGCCCAATTACCATTGCTCGTAATGTTGTGACGAATATCGGGATCTAAAAAATCCGTTGGTGTAGCGAAGTCGCCTCCAAACACTCTCTCGGGTTGTGATTTCACAATCGGGAAATAAAACTTACCTTCGTAGCGGACTACCAAAGGCTTGTCATTGGCAATCAGCTCAGCGCACATAGACAGGCCAAACAAAACCATAAAGATCCAGAGACTGGCATAACCCATGCGACTGTTTTTAAATCGATGCCAGCGACTCATGAGCCACCTCCAGCGCCAAACTGAATACGCGGATCAATATAGACATAACAAAGATCCGAGATCAATTTAGTAAATAAACCGATCAAGGTGAAAAGATAAAGTGTTCCGAAAACCACTGGATAGTCACGCCTCAT
>NZ_NCFJ01000614.1:0-1386 GCF_002281105.1 Polynucleobacter sp. 35-46-11 | reverse complement strand
TTTCTGGAAATATTACTCAACGCGCTCGTAATAACCGCAGGCTTTATCTACTCCTGGCTCAAATCAAGCACTCTCCAAAAATATTGTGATGCTCTCTTATTACGCACGCCATTTTTTGGTAATCTATTTAGGCTCGCAACACTCAGTCATTGGTGTCGAACCCTAGGGCATTTGCTGGAAACTGGTTTAGCACTTCCAGATGCTCTGAGAGTCACCGCACAATCTTCAAATCATTGGGTGAGCCATGACTTTAGTGCCGAGATATTTAAACACCTCACTCGTGGCTGGCCATTGGGGGAATCGCTCAAAAGAGCAGACCCTAAATCACGACTTCTAGATCTAGAGACATTGCTACTACTTCATATCGGAGCTGAAAGTGGCGCATTAGCCGAGATGCTTAATAAGCGTGCCACTTCATTAGGAGCTCAGCTGAGTAGCCAACTCAATGCACTCAGCCAAAGCTTAGAACCAGCGCTCATTCTTTTTGTTGGCGCCATTATTGGCAGTCTGGTCATAATCCTGTATCTACCCATCTTTAATTTAGGGCAAATTATTTAGTGGATCCCATGGTAAGCATCTGGATAGTCAAATCCCTACTAGTACTGGCTTTACTTTACTTGGCCTATATCGATTGGCGCACCTTTTGCCTCCCGAATGCCATTACCTTTCCCTTAATTTTTTTAGGTATTACTTTTAACTTAATCTCAGACCTTCGTCTGACTACCGTAAGCTCGGCATTAATCGGAGCACTTCTAGGATATACCTCACTTTGGGCTTTAAATGCTGGCTATCGTCTTCTGAAAAACCGCAATGGAATTGGTATGGGTGATGCCAAACTCTTGGCAGCGCTGGGTGCCTGGTTGGGCTGGGGTGCTCTGCCTAGCATTCTTTTTATTGCCTCCGCCACTGGAATTGTCGGCGGCCTCGTCTGGCTTCAGTTACGCGGACACCAGTTGCAGCAAGCCTTTCCTTTTGGCCCTTTTTTAGTTATTGCTGGCATCATTGAGCTGTTATGGCCTCAACTCATTCCAACTTTCATTCTGCCCAAGCTGATTTAAAAGTCTTGAAGGGGGAAATCCCTTTCATTGGCTTAACCGGCGGCATTGGTTCTGGCAAGACGGCGGTGAGCGATTTGCTAGGTAAGCTTGGGGCCGGGGTGATTGATACAGACTTGATTTCCCATCAAATTACTGCACCCGGCGGAAAAGCGATTCCATTGATTACCAAAGAATTTGGGGCTGACTTCATAGACCCCCAGGGAGCCCTGGATCGACCCAAAATGCGGGTCCTAGTCTTTGCAGATTCAAATGCCCGTCAAGCTTTGGAGAAAATAACCCACCCCTTAATTCAGCAAGAAACCGCCAAACAAGCATTTGAGTTGGCCAA
>NZ_NCFJ01000613.1:0-1389 GCF_002281105.1 Polynucleobacter sp. 35-46-11 | reverse complement strand
GATCGAATTGCCGATCTGTCTAGTGTGCTGCAACAGCAATCGATGGATACCGTTGCTGATGGTGAAGGTGATGTGGATGTGATTGCCGTCGCGCAGATGGAAGGGGTAGTCTGCGTGAACTTGGCGATGATTCGGGGCGGCCGTCATCTGGGTGATCGGGCCTATTTCCCAAAAGGCTTGAGAACAACATCAGGGGAGTTGCCGCCGTCTGAAGAAATTCTAGAAGCTTTTATTGCTCAACACTATTTAGAAGATAAAGAGCTTGATGTTGAGTCAAGAACCAATCTCATTCCACCAGTGATTGTTCTTAATCATTCATTACAGAAATCCCCTGAAGGTATTTCTGCCGCAGAGGCGGGTGATGAATTGGCTCCAGAAAGTTTGCGTGATTTGCTTAATGCTCAAGCCGGTAAACGGATTACCTTCTTGCATCAACCTCAAGGTCAAAGACGTCATTGGTTATCCATGGCTGAGGGTAACGCCAAAATTGCGATTGCTAAGCGGCTTGTAGAGACAGGTGGACAGCTTGCTCGGGCAAGATCTTTGGCCGATATCTTAGGTCTTGAGCTGGAAAGCTTGGAGCATTTACGTATTGAATGTTTTGACATTAGCCATACCTCTGGTGAGGCTACCCAAGCTTCTTGTGTGGTGTATTCCAAAAATGCCATGCAAGCAAGTGAATATCGCCGCTTTAATATCAATGACATTACGCCTGGCGATGACTATGCTGCTATGCGCCAGGTATTGCAAAGGCGTTACGCTAACTTCCAAGAGCTACCCATCGAGAAAATACCGCAGGTGATTTTGATTGATGGCGGCAAAGGCCAGGTAGAAATGGCACGTCAGGTTTTATCTGAATTTGGCATGGACATTGGTTTGATCGTTGGGGTAGCTAAAGGGGAAGGGCGCAAGGTTGGTCTAGAGACTTTAATTTTTGCCGATGATAGAAAGCCGCTAGAGCTTGGCATTGATAGTCCTGCTTTGTTATTGGTTGCCCAAATTCGGGATGAAGCACACCGCTTTGCTATCACGGGTATGCGCGCCAAACGGGCTAAAGCCAGAACAGTTTCTCAGTTAGAGGAAATTGAGGGGATAGGAGCAAAACGTCGCCAGAAACTGCTAGCCCGCTTTGGTGGTCTGCGTGGGGTAGCTAATGCCACCATCGAGGAAATTGCAACTGTCGAGGGAATCTCCACAGCTTTGGCTGAGCAAATCTATCGGCAACTCCATTGATTTCCAAGTGCCGTCACATTGGTTTATGCTTGATATATGCCATTTAATTTGCCCATCGCCTTAACCTGGTTGCGTGTTGCCGCAATTCCACTTGTCGTGGCAGTCTTCTATTTACCGAATGGTTGGCTTACCCCTTTTGATAAAAATCTGACGGCA
>NZ_NCFJ01000612.1:0-1390 GCF_002281105.1 Polynucleobacter sp. 35-46-11 | reverse complement strand
GTCAAGTTTGTATTCAGGATGATGGTTTATTGCTTTCTCAGCATAGCTTGCTAAGGCATACCAATCATTGGCTTTTGGATCAGAAGTATTTTCTAAAATCTTCCCAAGTAATTCTTTCGCTTCTGTCACGCCTTGCTGTTGAGCCTGCCAAATCCAGTAAGAAGCTTGCAGACCGCGGATCTTCTCTTCAACCTTTTCACGCTTGCGCCATAAATTAGCGCCGCGTCTAAATTGAGCTTGAGCATGACCTAAGTCAGCCGCACGATCAAAGCAGCGATCACTCTCCGCGGCGTTATAGCCTGAGAACTGTGGACGTCGATAAATTTCTCCAAGTGCAAACCAGGCATCTCGATCCCCGTCTTTTGCGGCTAACTCTAACCAGTAAGCCGCTTTTTTCAAAGAGGCATTCGATTTTCCGGCGCCGCTATTACTAGCGCCATCAAACTGTGCGAGCCTTAATCCCAAATTGAGTTTGGCTATCGTCAAACCCATCTCTGCAGCCTGTAACAGAGCATCTTCATTTTGATCGGATAACCAAGCGCTCCACAGAGAAGAGAGAGCCTCATCTTTGGGTTGTAATTTAATGAGTAGTTCTTTGGCGCTGTGTGTAAATGGATTTTCAGATTGGGTGAGGCTAAGCAAAAACTCCTTAGCGGTTTTTTGCAGTGAAATTAAATCGCCACCACCACCTTTTTTTGATAACCATGCATCTAGTTCAGACTGTAGTTCTTTTTTACTTGGGTCAAGCAGCATTTGGGCGAGTTGCCATTGGGCTCCAGAACTGGATTCAAGACCAGCGCATGCAATTTGCCAAAAAGAGTCCCAGCCAAAATTAAATGCTGGTGAATGAAGGGTTGCCTCCAAAGGTACTGTGGAAATTTGCTTAAAAATGTCCAAGATTTCCGGGGTGTTCGTATAAACTTCTGAAACTTCAGTATCACTTGAGCTAAATGAACTAACTATCTGATTTTGAAGGGATATATAAGATTTCTCTAGCCAAATCAAGGCATTAGCTGGTTGAATTGGCGTTTTAAAGGCGCCATTCAAATAAGCAGAAGCTAAATTTTGTTGTGCGGATACATCACCCATTCGGGCAGATTGGAGGATTTTTAAGAATTCACGGCTTGCCATGTGACAATTTTGGCATTCCAGGGCATAAAAAGACAGAAAACAAATACCTTGTTGCCGTGATACAACGAAGAAAGCCAAAAAACTGCCTTTTGACAAGCAAAAAGAGCTCCTAAATACCCTTACCGCCAGTCTAGCAGGGCAAAACAAGCAAAATTCATAGGTCCCAGTTTTATTCGGGCATTACTTTCAATTTATGGAGATTTAAAGAATGAAAAAATCGCTATTAGCAGTTGCAGCAATGACAGCATTTGCTGGCGCA
>NZ_NCFJ01000611.1:0-1395 GCF_002281105.1 Polynucleobacter sp. 35-46-11 | reverse complement strand
AACCTCACTTTCAATACTTAGGAGTAAACATGCAAGCATTCTTAGCCAACATCCAAGGACTAACCGCAATCGGTATTGGCCTCATCATCGGCCTCGGCGCATTGGGAGCCTGTTTGGGCATTGGCCTAATGGGCGGTAAGTTCATTGAGGGCGCCGCCCGTCAACCAGAATTGATCAACGAATTACAAACCAAAATGTTCCTTTTGGCTGGTTTGATCGACGCTGCGTTTTTAATTGGCGTTGGTGTTGCGATGTTGTTTGCTTTCGCAAACCCACTGCTCGCAGTTATTAAGTAATTGTTTTGGCGTGGATGACCATCAGGTCATCCTACTGTTCTCAACAATACTGAAAGGAATATCGTGAATCTGAACGCGACCCTATTCGCGCAAATGATCGTTTTCTTCGTCTTATGGTGGGTTGTTGCACGTTTTGTGTGGCCGCCGCTAGTTAAGGCGCTAGATGAGCGTTCAAGCAAAATTGCTGATGGCTTGGCATCTGCCGAGCGCGGTAAAGAAGCGCTCGCTTTAGCAAGTAATGAAGCAGAGCAAGAATTAAATAAAGCACGCCAAGAAGGTGTGCAACGTGTTGCTGAAGCAGAAAAACGTGCGCAAATGTCCGCCGAAGAAATTCGCGTTAACGCACAAGCGGAAGCGGCCCGTATTATTTCTCAAGCCGAGCAAGATGCGGATCAACAAGTTACTCGCGCACGTGAAGTATTACGTGCTGAGGTTGCAGTGTTGGCCGTTAAAGGCGCAGAGCAAATTTTGCGTCGTGAAGTTGATGCAAAAGCCCATGGCGCATTGCTTGATCAACTAAAGGCAGAACTTTGATATGGCTGAATTAGCCACAATTGCACGCCCTTATGCTGAAGCGCTTTTCCAAAGCGCTAAGCCTGCTGAGCTTGCCACTTGTTTAGAGCAGTTAAATGAATTGGCGCAGCTTGCTGCATTGCCAGAAGTTGCTGCTTTATCAAACAATCCTAAAGTATCTGCAGATGATTTAAGCAAATTGCTTTCCGGCATGGTGAAGACAAAGCTGGACGGCAAGCTTGCGAGCTTTTTAAATCTTATAAATCAAAACCATCGCTTATCTGCCATTCCTGAAATTGCTCAGCAATTTGAAGCAATGAAGAATCAGAGCGAAGGTGCAGCAGAAGTAATGATTACTAGCGCATTCCCATTAGAGGGCCCTGCGCTAAAAGATTTGTTGTCAAGTTTGAAGAAGCGCTTTGGGGGTAAAGAATTGCGCCCAACTATTCAGGTTGATCCATCTTTGATTGGCGGAGTACGCATTCAGGTTGGTGATGAGGTAATGGATAGTTCTGTTAAGGCACAGTTGGCTCAAATGCAAGCAAGTCTTGGCGCATAAGTTATCCCTATTAAGAACATACGAAAT
>NZ_NCFJ01000610.1:0-1397 GCF_002281105.1 Polynucleobacter sp. 35-46-11 | reverse complement strand
CGCTGGCAATTAGAGGAGTTAAGGGTAGCTTTGTATGCGCAAGAGCTCAAGACCCCTAGCCCCATGTCTTTGAAGCGCCTTGAAAAGATCTTGGCTAGTTTGCGATAAGTCAATTGGACTACAAATAGAGGGGGATTTGCTCCCGTGGAATGCTTACAATAGTCAGCATGCAAACATTTTTCGCTAATCAAATAATGGGCACTATTTCTACCTTTGCAATTTTTTCTTGCTTGGCTCTTCCCAGCCTCGCTTTTGCACAGGCTAGCCCCGTATCTGCGTCAAAGATTGAGCCTAAAATAGCTGTAGTGCTCAATTCAGGTGAAGCAACGGTCAGCCTAATTGATATGCCTACTCGTACAGTAATTAAGACTGTTGCGGTCGGTAAAGAGCCGCATCACTTGATGTTGACCCCAGACGAAAAAACTCTATTAATTGCCAATGCTGCCGGCAATGACGTCGATCTCATGAATCCAGTGAGTGGTGAGTTGACCGGAAAAATACCTAATATTATTGATCCTTACCAAATTGGTTATTCACCCAATAATAAGTGGTTTGTTGCCAATGGCAATCGTCTTGATCGGGTCGATGTTTATCAAGCGCAGGGTGCCGATCTGAAGTTGGCTAAATCAATTAAATTAGGAAAAACACCAAGTCACGTTGCGTTTACGGCGGATAGCAAAATTGCATTCATCACATTACAGGACTCCAATGAATTAGCAGCGATTGACTTAGATACTCAGGCTGTCCTTTGGAAAATGAAGACTGGTAAATTGCCTGCCGGGATTTGGATGACTCCTGGCGACCAATACATCTTTGTTGGTCTGACCGGTGAAGACAATGTGCAGGTGCTTGATTGGAAGAATCAGAAAGAAGTGAAGCGTATTTACACGGGCAAGGGCGCTCATAATTTCCGACCTTTGGGCGATAAAAAGCATGTCTTCTTAAGTAACCGGGTAGCGTCAACCATTAGCCTAATTAATATGCAGACGCTGGAGAAGGTTGGCGATATTACTGGTCTTCCAGCTGGTCCAGATGATATGGAAATTACGCCGGATGGTAAGACGCTCTGGGTTACCTTACGTTTTTCCAAAAAAGTGGGTGTGATTGATATTCCTTCAATGAAGCTGGTGACTGTGATACCGGTGGGCAAGTCTCCTCACGGCGTTTTCTTTACGCCACGTGCTGGCTGGCAATGATTTCCTTTTGATGCATTTACGCTTTTCTTTTAACGCTTATTTAACGGTAGCATTGCTATCGATTTGGCCTGCGCTTGGACTCGCAGTAGAGGCATCCTGCCCAAAAACAATTTATCTCACATTTGATACGGGCAATATGTCTGTTGCGCAGACAGTTGCCGATATCTTGAACCGTCAACAGGTCAAGGCAACTTTTTTCTT
>NZ_NCFJ01000609.1:0-1397 GCF_002281105.1 Polynucleobacter sp. 35-46-11 | reverse complement strand
TGTGGTGGATTACCACCGCAATGATTTAATTACCCCTCCATCTGCACCTGCTGTAGTTGAAAGTCTTGGTGCAATCGATCCCCGGGTAGCATTAAAGATGCCCCTACCAGTTGGGGATTCATCTGCTAGCGCCGCCATGCACGATGCATTGCAGAATGCCGCTGCTAGAGCGGGTGCCGCTGTTGCATCTGAGCCCAATGTTGATCAGGCAGTCTTCTTAGAGCTTTCCTCTATGACCAGTGATCTGGCAGAGGCCTCAGGTAATCCATCTCAAGCTCGAGTAACGAGTTTGTTATCTCAGAGCCTGGCGCGCATGGATACCCTAGGTGGTGCTGCACTTGGGCAGCTACTCTCGGATATCTTGGCGGTTGATGTGCCTGAGCTTGGCAAGTCCATTACTGCAGATGCTAAGGCTGCTGTAGCTCAAAATGCTGTGGTTACTTGGCCTGGAGTTAGCGCTCAAACCCCACTTGTTAATGTCGCGGATCCTAAATTGGCAATGGCGACTCTGTATCAAAATTTGCAGAGCTCGGGAATATTTGCAGCGGATCAGCTCAAGCGCTTATTGTTTCCTGCAAGCGAAGATGACGGAGCACCATTAGCTACCAGCAACAGTGTTGAGGCTGAATCCGCAAATTTAGTTAACCAGCTTTCAACGGACTCACCGGCAGTGCGAGATTCAGTCAAATTGCTTTTGCGCGGAGATATTCTTTGGCAAGGGCAATTGATGCCAAACGTACAGGGGCGCTTATATCGCGAGGATGCATGGGAAGCAGATCCAGATCAGCCTGGGCAATTGCAAAAAGGCAGTCGAATCACAATGGAAGTAACTCTGCCCAATTTAGGCCCATTTAAAGTCGTGGGAACTCAATTCGGCGAAAGCGTTCACGTTGCAGTTGAAGGCGCTCCCGAAGCACAAAGTACTTTGACAAATGCCTTCTCAGACTTGCTGGAGCAAATACGCGCCCAAGTCGATCCCGATACCAAAGTCAGCCTAAAGGGTGGGGGATCATCCAATGGATGAGAAAAAGACCCGCAAAGCAGTTGCCCTTGCCTATGAGGTCAATAGCGCTGCGCCACGCATCACCGGTCAAGGCGAGGGCTTTGTAGCGGACGCTATTTTGGCTAGGGCAAAAGAATTTGGCATCCCAACTAAAACAGAGCCAGAGTTAGTCGAGTTTTTAATGCAACTCAAACTGAATGAATTAGTGCCCCCTAAACTCTATGCAGCTGTGGCGGAAGTACTGGCTTGGGCCTATGAGGTGGACGGCAAAACCGTACCCAATCCAAATAACATCCCGATAGATTCTCGATAAGAGGTCTTGGTAATAAAAAAGCCCAGTTGGACTGGGCTTTTGCTTGTCTGGGGGCTTGAGCTTCTTAAACTTGTAAGTTAG
>NZ_NCFJ01000608.1:0-1399 GCF_002281105.1 Polynucleobacter sp. 35-46-11 | reverse complement strand
GTGGATGTGGTTCTTGAGTGTTCTGGCGTCTTCACTTCAAAAGAAAAGGCTATGGTGCATATCCAGCAAGGCGCAAAAAAAGTATTGATTTCCGCCCCGGGAGAAAATGATGTAGATGCCACAATTGTTTACGGCGTCAACCATCAATCATTAAAGCCTACCGATATAGTTGTCTCTAATGCTAGTTGCACAACTAATTGCCTAGCTCCAATTGTTAAGCCCCTGTTAGATAGCATTGGCATTGAATCTGGCCTCATGACTACCATCCATGCTTATACCAATGACCAAGTATTAACCGATGTATATCACAAAGATATGCGCCGAGCTCGATCTGCAACGATGAGTATGATTCCCACCAAAACGGGTGCTGCCAAAGCCGTAGGTTTGGTACTACCAGAATTGCAGGGTAAGTTCGATGGCTTCGCAATGCGAGTCCCCGTTATTAATGTCTCAGTGGTTGATTTAACTTTTGTGCCATCCCGCAAAACTAGCGTAGATGAGGTAAATGAAATTCTAAAGAAAGCCAGCGAGGGAGCTCTAAAGGGGGTGTTGGCTTACAACACTTTACCTTTGGTTTCTGTAGACTTTAACCATAATCCTTTGCCCAGTATTTTTGATAGCACTCAAACTCGTGTCTCTAAGGATGGCAAGTTGGTAAAAGTGCTTTCTTGGTATGACAATGAATGGGGTTATAGCTGTCAAATGCTTCGTGCCACACAGGCTTTGATGGCTGTTTAGTGGATTAGTGAATATCTCGGAAATTATATGAATAATCAATACATCATTGCTCCATCAATTTTATCGGCAGACTTTGCGCGACTGGGAGAAGAGGTCAGTAGCGTGTTGGCTGCTGGTGCGGACTGGATTCATTTTGATGTAATGGATAATCATTACGTACCAAACTTGACCATTGGACCTTTGGTATGCGAAGCGATACGATCTTATGCTGTCAAAGATGGCCAGCCAGCATGTATAGATGTTCATCTCATGGTTCAGCCCGTTGATCGTATCATTCCAGACTTTGCTAAAGCGGGTGCAAATTTAATTAGCTTTCATCCTGAGGCTAGCGCCCATATTGATCGTACCTTAGGTCTTATCAGGGATAGTGGTTGTCAGGCTGGTATTACCTTAAATCCCGCAACTCCTTTAAGTTGCTTGGATTACATTCTTGATAAAGTTGATTTGATTTTGTTAATGTCTGTTAATCCTGGCTTTGGGGGCCAATCATTTATTCCATCAACCCTAGATAAGTTGAGATCAGTTAGAAAGATTTTGAATGCCCATGAAGCCAATGGCGGCAAAAAAATTCGGCTTGAGGTAGATGGTGGTGTAAACGTAAGCAATATTGCACAGATTGCGCAAGCTGGAGCGGATACTTTTGTGGCAGGCTCTGCAATTT
>NZ_NCFJ01000607.1:0-1401 GCF_002281105.1 Polynucleobacter sp. 35-46-11 | reverse complement strand
TTCTCACCTACGATTTCGTGCGTATCTTGATTTTCTCTGGCTTAAGCGATCACTCAATTAGCGACCGATTCTTTGAGCTACTGCGGGATCGCCTATTGCCCCGCCTTATTCGTGAAACCCGCAAACACTGTGGCCGCACCACTCGTAGCAAGCCTTCGCAGCGGGAATTAGAATTTTTAATGGGCCTGCATGGTGGTATTTTTTACATCGGAATGCGCCGCTGGATTTATGGGCAAGCCATCTACGACTCCGGCAACCCCAATACTGAACAAGAAATCATTCAAGATCGGATTAGCTCTTATCTCAGTTCAGCAAAAGCTTTATTTACTACTGGTAAAAAATAATATGACAAACCTCAGCCTAAATCATTTTTCTATCCGCAGCTTAGAGATTGAAAAGACCACTCAGTTTTATAGTGAGGTGCTTGGACTAACGGTTGGACCACGCCCAGAGTTTCCATTTCCAGGGGTCTGGCTTTACAACGGTGATGAAAACGATTGGGCCAATGCAGTACTACATTTAATTGCGATTGATAAAAATGATCCCAACGGTCTCAAGCAATACCTTGGCGAGCGTGATCCAAGCTCACTCTATGGCTCGGGAGCTGTGGATCACATTGCATTCTTTGCTAAAGGTTTGGAAGCTAAGCTTGCTCAACTAGATAAATTGGGCGTTCCTTGCAGACAACGTACGGTGCCTGTTTTACAGCTTCACCAACTTTTTTTGGACGATCCTAACGGCATCGTGATTGAATTAAATTACCCTGCTGCTGAAAAAGCAGCCTTAGATGCTAAGGCTGCATAAGCAAAGATGGCAAAAATTCTCGTCATCGGCGGATCCCTTGGAGGCTTATTTGCAGCCAATATATTGCTGCGCCAAGGTCACGATGTCACCTTATTAGAAAAAGCAATTGGCTCATTGGATGGTCGAGGTGCGGGGATCGTGACACATGATGCACTTGCAGATGCTTTGCGTGAAGCAGGTATTGCTGTTGATGACAGTCTAGGAGTTGCTGTATCGAAACGCGTTACCTTGGGTGTCAATGGTGAGAGCCTGGGAGAAATGCCGCTCCCACAAATTCTGACTTCATGGAGTCGCCTGTATCACCTGCTTAAGGAGAATTTTCCGAGCGAGCGTTATTTACAGGGCAAGAATGTAAAAACTGTTAGTCAAGATTCCAATACCGTTCAAGTAGTTTGTGAGGATGGCAGTAGTTATCAGGCTGAGCTGCTAATAGCATCCGATGGCATTCGTTCCGCAGTGAGAGCTCAAGTAGCGCCAAGTATTCAGCCTGAATATGCGGGATATATTGCATGGCGTGGTGTATGCGATGAAAGTCATTTATCGAATTACACCCTAGACACCCTCTTTAATTATTTTGGCTTTTGCCTTCCCAATGGC
>NZ_NCFJ01000080.1:0-8441 GCF_002281105.1 Polynucleobacter sp. 35-46-11 | reverse complement strand
ATTATTTTTATATAGTGAAACAGCATTACTATGTTCAATGTCGCCCCAACGTAATGGAATAAATTTGGTAATCCATAACTCACCAGATTTTGAATTCCTAAGCATAACTTCTAACTCTTCTTTTTTATAATTTTTTAATATTTTAGGACGCATATTATTGATAACCATTGTTAAATTAGATTAGATTGTGCATCATCTTGTTTCTTGGCACGTTTTTTCTTTGCAACAGTTGGTGGTAATAAACTTGTTAATTCCTCATAACGCTTAAACAAGAAAGCAACTCTACTTGCATCATCATCAGCTCCCATATATCCATAAGCCTTATCAACAGCTTTATTATTTGCTTCGTGTGCTTTAACAAGTTCAATTGGCATTGTTAAGGGGTCATATAATTCAGCTAAAGATGCATTTGGATAAAGGTTTCTTGCATCTAAAATTGCTTGCCCACTTAACGATAAGTTGGCTTTCTGCTCTTCAGTGCTATTAATATCCCACACAAAATTGTTATATACAACAGTATTTGAATAGCGATAACGGCTTTCTAATCTTCCACAAATTATTCTTACCCAAGCCATATGCATTTTACTTGTAAGAACAGCAAATTCTTTAACTGTAGCGTTAGGTAACATAAATGAAGCATTACTACATATAACATCACCACTTAAATAACCAATTGGTATGTAATCTCGTCGTTCACTACTATGTATTGGGATAAGCAAATAAGGTTGATTTGATTGACGAATAGAAACAAAAACAGAAGGAGTAGCTGATGCTGCATTAGCTGCTTTCTGTAAACTATTTTTTCTAAATTCACGCACACTTTCAATGCGTTTAAGTAAAAAATTACTCTTATGTAGTTCAGTTGGATCAGCATTAACAAGCCAAAAACAATAACGTTTAATGTTATTGATGTAGTCATCAGCACTTACAAAACGTTTAATAAACTTGACGCTATAGTCGTTTATAGCAACTAATTTTTTATACTCATCTTCATCTAACAATAAAAAACCACCTTCACGTGGTTCATTACCATAAACTAAATTAGGAACATTACAGATAGGATTAGTTTTTTTATCGATAAGTATTGTTTGTGCATCAAGAAGATATGGATTTATTGTTTTAGCTAATACTATTTCGTCATTTTCCTTAAAAATAAGACGTTGCTTAACATCACAAATACCAAATCCAATAATTACACAGTGAACACCTGCAACAGCCTTTCCTTCATTACTCCAATCAAATGTACGATACGCAAAATGAATATTGATATGTAGAGGCAATAATAAACTCCACAAAACAGCTACTTGCTCTCCTTGTGCAATACTATTTGTAGATACGAAAGCACATTTTGTTTGTTCATTCGATTTTATAAATCTACTTGCTAACACATACCAAGCACAAACATAATCTAATACGCCTGCATTATTACCAACTCCATAAACAATCTCTAAGTCTTTCTTCTGTAATGCAGATTGATGTTTGTAACCAATAAAAGGTGGATTACCAAAAACAAAATTACATTCTTCTGCTTTAACAACATCATTCCAATCAATACGTAATGCATTTCCACAATGTATATGAGGTGTTGTAACTAAAGGAACTGTTGCACGA
Organism: Polynucleobacter sp. 35-46-11; assembly: GCF_002281105.1. Lineage (NCBI taxonomy): Bacteria > Pseudomonadati > Pseudomonadota > Betaproteobacteria > Burkholderiales > Burkholderiaceae > Polynucleobacter > Polynucleobacter sp. 35-46-11. The sequence goes on along the minus strand of NZ_NCFJ01000080.1, from coordinate 6,830 downwards.
GTTTTACCAAATTTATTAGCAGCCTCTAAGTTAAGTTGATGATCTGTTATGTATAGTGCAACACGTGCAATATGTGTAGCAGCTTCATCAATTTCTATTCCATAAAACTGTCCAATATTAACGCGACATAATGTTGCTATATCTAATAAACCACCTTGTGCTTGTCCCTTAAAAAATAATTCATTAATAACATCATTCTCAATTCTTCTAATTTCTCTATAAGCAATAACTAAAAAATTACCACAACCACACGCAGGATCAAAAAACTTTAAGGTTGGTAGCTTGTCATATAAAGCTGTAAGTTTTATCTTGCTACCTTTAGCTTTATCAAACTCTTCATATAAGTCATCTAAAAATAATGGTTGTATTACTTTAAGTATGTTTCTTTCACTTGTGTAATGTGCACCTAATTCTCTGCGACTTTCTCTACGATGTGCTGTATCACTTGCACCTTCTTCTAATACAGCTTGAAACATTGCACCAAATATTGCAGGACTAATTCCACTCCAATCAATTTGCACACACTTAATTAAAATTGTGCGTAAGTCAAAGTCAAAATAAGGAGTTTGTATATGATCTGCAAATAAATTACCATTTACATATTCAAATGCTTGTAATGCTTCATCTAAATTAGTTTGTCTGCTATCTTTAGGAGTATTTAGAACTTCAAATAACAAACTTATTGCACTACCTAAATCACTACCATCTTCTTTAGTAGCTTCAACTAAGCGTCTAAATATGCCATCGTCACCAAATATCCCTGTGTCGTCTGCAAACAAACAAAACAATAAGCGTGTTAAGAAACTCTCTAAATCTTTGCCTTTATAGTTTGCCTTAAGTAATGCATCGTGTAACTTAGCAATTTGTTCTGCAGCTTTACGATTGACTGGTAATTCTTCTGTGACAGCTTGAACACGTTTATCAACTAAAAACATAAACCAATCTGCACGTTTATGTAATTCATCTAACTTACAAATTAGTGGCTCTTTAGCGTTGTTTTGTAAGTTATACAACTGAAATGTTTGAAAGTCACACGTAATAATGTATTGGGGCTTTTCAAATTCATTAGCAATTGCGTGGAAATATGCTTGTGCTTGCACATAAGCATCATCTAAGTTTCTACCTAAACTCTTTTGCTCTACCAATAAAACACCTGGAATAAAGCTGTCTATATAGCCACGTGCTCCACCTACTTTTAGAACACGTGCCTCAAACATACTTGCTGAGCTTTTACTAAGCCCAAAGCACATATAAAAATCACGCCAAAATTGCTGTGCGTGTTGTTTCTCATCGCTATCTGTAGCGTGTTCTTTCGCAAATAGCTGTAAGCGTCTGCGAACTTCGTTAATAGTTATATCTGGCATAGGTTACATATTAACTTGTATGGGACTAAGGATAAACACTAATGACTTTATGCAGAATATAGGGATATAAAGCTAATGACAATAGGTTTTATTACTATTCTGTTAAACATAACTACTTGGAGAATTGAGAATGGCTACAAGAGCACCGCGTAAATCACTTTCTGCAGATGACTTAAAGAAGAAACTTGAGGCAGCAAAGGAAGCATTAAAAGTATTAGAAAGACGTGCTTATGCTGGAGAAGTAACAGAAGCAATTAAAAAGTCGAATATCCCTGCTGACTTTAAGAAGATTAAAGATAGTGCAAAAGACGTAAGTGATATAGCAATACTTGAAGCAATTGGTAATGTAATTGGTATTAAGCGTTTGGTAGTTACACAAAGTGAAGTTAAGAAACGTGCAAGTAAGAAGTAATAGCAATGCCACGTAACCAAAGCAAATCGATTGAAGAGCTACAGTTTGAAGCGAAGTTGAAGATTATTGAAGCTAATGAAGATTATGAAACACAGCTTTATTTTGAAACAATGCCAACAATTGATCCTTTATACAAGTATTGCTACACAAGCTCAAACTGGAATATTCCCGTAGAACATCAATCAGTTGATGCTTGGTTACGTGCTGTTATTAAACATATGGCATTACGACTACCTCAACACGGTGGCGAGAAGACTAATGCTTTAATAGTAAGTGTGCATAAGGATTTAGGCAAGTATGAAGATATGTGGATTGACTATGAAACAAAAAAGCTAAGAAAACTTGCTAAGAGTCGCGTTAAGAAAGCAAAATAACTATGTCTGTTAAATGTGCAATTTTTGAGAACACTTCAAATAAAGACAAGCCAACTTATAAAGAACTTGATGAATACTTGGGCAAGGGTTCAAAAGTAATTTATGGTGGTGGAAAACGCAAAAATAAAAATGTTCCATACGCAGATAAACTTTATCAAATAGAAAACGCTTTTAGTAACTTCGAAAAAGTCTTAGTTAATAATCACAGCTATACACGTGAACTTTATCTATTTGAAAGCGAGGCTAATGCAACAGCACTTACCCTAAAGTTTGTAGACAATCTAACTACACATTTTATAGTTGATGATGTTTTAATAGATGAACTAAGTCACTTAACTTGGACACACGGACACTTAGTTAGATTTAAGCGAGAATTAGAGAGCACAATAAAGAGTTTAGATTTTTTTATAGAAAAAGATATTGGCGATGCTAAATTCTATAAATCATTTCCCGCATATACAAAAGCTAATGATAAGTTAGTTATTGAAGTAATGAATGCAACAAAACGTATTGAAGATAACGCTACACTAATACTAAAGTCTGGTTGGTAATACTAATTTAGTAAGTTAATTGCTTTACGTTTCATATCATCGTTACAGTCTATGTAACATTGCACACTACTCAATGCTCTATGTCCACTTAATCCCATTATTACTCTTACTCCAACACCTTTGTTAGCTAAGTTTGTAATAAAGCTACGTCTACCAGAGTGTGAACTTGCACCAGCAATCCCTGCCCTATTAAACAAGTAATGGAAAAATTGGGCTAATGTATTTGGACTGTAGCCATCACTTGCACGTTTTTGACTGTAAAAGAACTTTACATTGGTGTTTAGTGGCTTGTATAACTTAACGTATCTTGTTAATTCCTTATGTAACTTGTCATTAACAAATACAATACGTGCTTCCTTAGTCTTAGTATCCTCTGCACTAAGTCGAATTTCACGTTTAACAGCACCTTCACTATCTACAACATCCTTAAAACGTAAATTAGCAACTTCACTAACACGCATACCAGTATTAAAAATAGTAAAAATCATCGCTCTATTTCGCTCGCTATGCTTTCGTGTTGCTACGTAATCTAAAACTTTACGTATTTCATCATTGTTTAATGTTTTTGCTTGCTTAGACATAGTTTCTTTCCCTAACCAAAGTTTTGCTATGTCTTTAATGTATTTTCTTTGTTTATTTTCTGCGACCTTTTTATTCCAAAAGTTAGTCAATTTGCATTCCTTAATAAAAACATACGGTTACGTCGCTGTATGCTGTGTTTTCTTGCCAAATGTAATACTTAATAAAGAAGATTACATATTGCTATTTAGTTAATTTGTCGTCTAAATCCCACATTTATTAGCAGACTTAATTAAAGCGTCTTAGTGCTGTTTTCTAAGCTCTCTGCTGTGTTTGTATTCACTACCTTGTATTTCTTGCTTATAGCGTTGATTTGAAGCGTTGTGCATTGTAATTAGTAAATTTTAGGTATAGCTTCGCTATTAAGCATTAAATAGTAATGCTTGCTTGTTATCCAAATTGTCCAAATCTGCTTAATTACAAGCTGTTTTCTACGCCAATGTCACTTAAGTAGATTTGGGGTTGTTTAATGCTTTGTATGCGTAAAGCATCTACGTTGCCAACGTTTGCTTCTTTAGTAATGTAGTCAAGCCAGCCATAAGTGTTGCTTAGTGGCTTAATGACTATGCTTTTGTGTGCAAAGTCACAAGCCCACCAAGCTCGTTCTATCGTATTTCGAATGTCAATGTTTTTGGGTAAGTTACCAATTGCTAAGTGTGCGTGTATGCGTTTGTCGCTGTATAAGCCTTCTATGCTTGTAATCATCGTGGGTTTTGAATACGCCTTAGTTGTTGTCCGTTTTGTGTCTTTACCAAAAGCCATATAAGCTAACTTAGCGTAAAAGTAATCCAAAGTGCTTTCTGCCACTTCCTCGTTTAACCATTTCCAATCACCCAAAACCTCACTATTGCCCCAATTCCATCGTTCTGGTTGGTATTTTTGGGCAGACTTAAACACGTTATTTTGGTTTTGGGTGCATTTTTGGTAACTTTTTGGTAATACGTATGCACGTGTTTTGAAAGTAACGGTTACAGCGTGTGTGAGACGTGGACTAAATTGGTTGATAGTTTCTACGTATGCTTGCTTAAGAGCTTGGTTATTAGACATACACTTATTTATGTGTATGTAATAAAACCATTAATTTATTAACGAATTATTAGGTTTTTGGTGAGAATTGGTGGCAGATTTAGGTAGGAATTACTAAAAATCAGCCATAAAGTAAGTATGCCCATTAACTTATAGGAGAAAACGATGAGCATAGTTACAAACTTGAAGTTAATTACTACAGCTAAACGCACAGCTATTTCACCAGTTATGCAACGTCGCTCAAAGCTACTTGCTAAAGTGCAAGAACAGTTGGAATTGTGCGAAGCACAGCGTAATCAACAAACTTATGCACCAAAACGTATTAAAACTATTACTAACAAGGAAACTGGTGAGCGTATGACTGTTGAAACAGTTAAACGTGTTAAGGAATGGTTTTGGATTGCAGAGAATGGCAAGATTAATTTAGCTGTTAAGTATGGTGCAAAGACGTTACCACTTAACAAGAAAGGTGCTAATGCAATTGAATTAACTAATGGAACTGAATTAATTGGAACATTGCATAAGTTGAAAGATGCTGTTGTTGCAGGCGAATTTGACGATGCTATTAGTGAAGTTAGTGATGCTACACGCAAGGCATTTAACAAATAGTGTTGGTTACGTGCCCCATTGTTTTAAGGATTTGGGGCACGTAAATGTAATAAAACTAAATACTGTTATGAAACAGTTTAAGGCTACAGTAAAGGTGAGTGGAGTTTGGATTAATACAATTGTTTTTGCTGATAATAGTGCTATGGCATTTAAGTTAGTGCAAGGACAGTTTGGTGCTGGAAATGTTTTATCACCACCACAGCAAATTGGACATTAAATGCGATTAAAAGAAATTAAACCAAATGTAATAAAACCTTTAACACCTCAACAACAGCGTATTAAGTCTTTACAGCTACAAAAGGATAATGTAGCTAAACAGCTTAAGGCAGAGCGTGATAGGCAGAAGATTGCTAAGGCACAGCAAACTATTAATAGTGTTAAGTTGGGATAAGCAAGCCATCTTTAATAACGTATCCAGCAAATGCATTAGCAATTAACTTAGCATCTGTTGTGTGATAGTAAGTATTTTCTATTTGTGTAGTGCTTGTTCCAGCTATTTCTGCAACTGAAGTAGGAACTAATCCACTATTTACTTTCTGCGTTATGTAATAGTGTCTAAAGCTATATGGCACTATGTTGCGTTTTTCTATATTTTCAATCTTTGCTAATTTGATTATTTTATCAAAGTGATATGCAATAGCACGATTGCTTATTGCTGTATCACCATTAGCACTAAAAATAAGTGTATTAGCAAATTTCTTCTGTTCGTCTTTTGGTTTGGATTTTTGGTAGGCTGTTATTCGTGGATATTGCAACTTAAATAAGTCGTCAAAGTAACCAATATCTTTCTCAACAATTCTTCTTGTTTTATTAACTTTACTAATTTCTGCCCTAACAGTTAGCTTTACTAAGTTGTAGTCTTTTTTTGCTACTTTATGCTCAAACTCTTCGTAATCACTCCACTCTAATTGTATTTGCTCGCCTCTACGTAATCCAAACATTATGCTTATTACAAAGTAATAACCAGCAATAGCCTTTACTAAATTGCCAGTTTCATTAATTCTTTGCAATGCTTCAGCAATGTATTTGTCTAACTCTATTCCTATACGTTTAATCTCGTCATCTGTAAAACTATTACGTCTTAAACTTTCATCTCCCCTATCTACACGCTTTAGTTTTGTAAATTCAAAACTTTCTAAATTAGTTTCCTTATGCTTATAAAGCCATTTCATCATTGCATTAATAGTGCTCTGTTCGTTCTCTACAGTTGTTGCACTTAATGTTTGTTTTTTTGTTTTTCCTTCTACTCTCTTTAAGTAGTAATCTTCGCAATCAGTAATTTGCAATTCTTTTAGCTTAGTGTCACGCTTAATATAATTAAGCCAATGCTCTAAGTGTGTCTTAATAGTGCTAAATCTTCCTTTAGTTATGTTTATATCTATGTCTTTTTCACGTTTAGCCAAATACATAGCAACACCATCTTTAGCTGTTTTACTAAAGTGTGTAATTCCAGCATATTCCTTAGCTTTAAGTTCGTGATAGTGTCCTTCTGCTTTAACTTTAGCTGTGTTTAAGTTTGTAGTTCTTAAGCTAAATCGTGCGTATTTACGCTCTTTAGTAAGCCAATACCTAAAGTGCCAATACTCTCCACGCTTGTAAATTACAGCGTTATCAAATATTGCAACTTCAGTTCCGTTTGTTGTGACTTTTTTGGTTGGCATTTAATTTACGTGTAGCTGTCTAATTTCATAGCTACAAAATTGTGTAACTATTTCAACAACTGTAAATTAAATTTGTAAGAAATACAACGACTTAGTGATTTGTGTGAAACAATTGTGTAACTCGTAAATCGTTATAAATCAACGACTTACAGCAATGTTTTCACTCCCACTCAATAGTTGCTGGCGGTTTTCCGCTAATGTCGTAGACCACGCGATTGATACCACGTACTTCATTAATGATGCGATTCGATACC
>NZ_NCFJ01000606.1:0-1414 GCF_002281105.1 Polynucleobacter sp. 35-46-11 | reverse complement strand
GAAAGCTATAAAAACTTATAGATCTTTCGTTAGAACCATGGATTTGCGATCCCAGTTGTAAATTTGCTTTCTTTCTTCTGGAAGATCGTCAACAGAAGCGCGCTTAAAGCCGCGCTTTAAAAACCAGTGCTCTGTTCTGGTAGTTAAAACAAACAATTTTTTAATTCCTTCCCGCTTTGCCCGCATCTCAACGCGCTTTAGTAAGCGCTCCCCATCACCGGAGCCCTGAACATCAGGATCGACTGCGAGGCAAGCAAGTTCGCCTACGCCATTGGGGAAGGGGAAGAGGGCGGCACATCCAAAGAGCACGCGATCATGCTCAATCACAGAGAAGCGCTGAATGTCACGCTCAATCACATCTTGTCCGCGGGCAGCCAAAATACCTTCTTCTTCAAGCGGGCTAGTAAGCTGCAATATGCCACCAACGTCATCTTGATTCGCTTCGCGTAAATTCTCAATATCGGATGAAGCTAGCATCATTCCAATACCATCGTGGGTAAAGAGTTCTTCTAGGAGTGCGCCATCACGATTGCAAGGTAAGAAGTGCACACGACTCACGCCAGCACGAATGGCTCTACCCGAGATATTGAGCAAGCTCTTCATGCCTAGATCAAGATTAGGATGCTCGGCTACATATTCTTGTAGCTGTGGCATCGAGAGTTCGGTAATGTAATCACCTTCCGCATCTTTAAGACCAGCGTAGGGGCTAAGGAATATTAATTTATCTGCTTTGAGTGCAGCGGCAGTAGAAGCGGCTACATCTTCAAAGGCAAGGTTAAATGCTTGCCCTGTTGGCGAGAAACCCAGCGGTGATAGCAAAACAATTTTGTTGCTATCAAGTGATAGCTTGATTGAAGTGGAGTCCACTTTACGAACCAGTCCGGTATGAATGTAATCAATACCTTCAACCACGCCCACAGGCATGGCGGTAATAAAGTTTCCTGAAATCACTGAAATGCGTGATCCTGCCATCGGCGTATTAGGTAAGCCACGACTAAATGCCGCTTCAATATCAAGGCGTAATTCACCAGCAGCTTCTTTGACGCATTCCAAGGCTGCGGCATCGGTGATGCGATAGCTATGCATTGTGCTCTTGCCAAACTGACTCTTGATATTGCGGAGCATAAGCTGCTCTTCAATTTGAGGGCGGATACCATGAACTAAAACAATGCGCATACCCATGGCATGCAACATAGCGATATCTTCAATCAGATTCTCAAGGCCAATTTCTTGGGCAAGTTCACCAGCAAAAGCAATAACAAAGGTCTTCTCGCGGAAGCTATGGATATAGGGCGCAACATCACGCAGCCATCCTACAAAAGGAAAGTTGGAGCTTGATTCTTCGGCGTTTGAGCCGGGGTTTGGTGCATTTGTTGGCATAGTGAGAAAATTATAGGGTGCAAGAGCCTATAAA
>NZ_NCFJ01000605.1:0-1414 GCF_002281105.1 Polynucleobacter sp. 35-46-11 | reverse complement strand
TAGCTGCAACCTACAAATCTATCGCTCTTCAAACTTTACAAGCCCTATTCATAATTGAAATTCAGAGCATAAACCCTGATAAAGACTTGCTCTACAGCTAACTTACCCGCTCGATAGGCGCAATTCTTTAGCTGCCGGATGGCGACTCTCATTACACTGACATGCAATGAATTTCCTAGTCAAACTTTTCTTATTGAACTCCCTTTGGCTGCCATTCAGTGCATTTGCCCTGTTCGATCAGTGCAAAGACCTTTTCCCAGCCCAGCAAATACCCAGCACTTCTCAGGAAGGGCGCGACCTTTGCTTTGATGATTTTGCAATCTACTACTCACCTTTAGACAAAAAGCCTATCTACACCGTGGAAAGGTTAAATGGTGAACAGCTTCAAACTCCTCGCCCCCGCCGAACCAATCAGTTTTATGAGGAAGCTAGACTACCTTTGAATGAACGCGCCCTACTATCCGACTATCGCGGTAGCGGCTACGACCGTGGGCACAACGTACCGGCCGGTGACATGACACGCGAACGAGGGATGGCGCAGTCATTTTCTCTAGCAAATATGATGCCGCAGGCTAGGCAAAATAACCAAGGTATCTGGGCAAAGCGGGTTGAAGAGCCTACCAGGATGTATATCAAGCGTGCGCAAGGAGATGTCTACGTCTTTACCGGCTCAATTGGTCATGCTGGCAGCATTGGTAAAAACAAGGTCACCATTCCAAGCCATCTTTATAAACTGGTCTATGACCCCCATAAAAAATTGGCGTGGGCTTATTGGGTTGAAAATACCAATGAAGCTCAAATGCGCCCACCGATCTCTTACACCGAACTGATTCAGAAAACTGGCATCGACTTTCATTTACCTGTAGAAAGCAGCGAAAGTAAGCCTGTTCTACAAGTTAATAAAGGTGTTACTGAATCTAGACAAGTACTGGGCGGCTGGTATCCAGTCTTTTTTGATCAATACTCACCCGAAAAGGTTTCAGCAATCATCTCCAATATCAAAGCAGGAAGGGTTGCCAGCATAGAGCTTCAATATGACCGCAATCTCCAGTTCGCTCAGAGTCTGGCACAAGAGATTGAGGCGCAAACTCAAATGCAGGTCAGGCTTTCGCAAAGCAGTCCGCCTGATTCACCCAATGTCAGCTACGAACGCAATCGTGTCGTAGCGATAGTGTACTCAAAGTAAGCCTACTGTTCGCGAGTGCGAGCAGAAATTCCATGAGCCCTCTGAATCGGGGCCAACAAACCTCGCAAGCCATTGTGATCCAGGGTGTGCATTAGCTCCAGGAGCTGTCCAAGCTCGCCCTGAGGAAATCCTTCGCGAGCGAACCAGGCCAAGTAATTACCAGGCAAGTCCGCAAGCGCGCGACCAGCATGCTTGCCAAAAGGCATCTTCATTGTGACTAGCTTCACC
>NZ_NCFJ01000604.1:0-1425 GCF_002281105.1 Polynucleobacter sp. 35-46-11 | reverse complement strand
CTCCAAAGGAAAAGATATATTACTTATTTCACATGATCTATCAGGCAGTGGCGCACCTAGAGTTATTTATGAGATGGCAAAAACACTCAAGGATAGCGGTCATTTTGTAGTAGTTATCTCCCCTACAGATGGCCCGTATAGAAAAGAGTTAAACAAACTTGACGTACCGGTTATTGTAGATGAGCTAGCCCTACGTCAACATGAGTCTTTCTATCGCTTCGCGAAGAACTTAGATCTTGCCATTGCGAACACCGTAGTTACATGGCCTGCAGTAAAACAATTAGGCGGAGTCATTCCTACTTATTGGTATATTCATGAAATTTCACTACTTGAGCATTTATTTAATATTCAACCAGAGATCTCACAGGCATTTTCATTCGCCAAGAAAATTTGGGTAGGAAGTGAACTTGCAGGTAAGCTCGTAATGCCTCTTAGGCCTGACACATTAGTTCTTAAATATGGCGTCGAACCAGTACTCAGTGAGTTTATAAAATACACCAAACCTACACTACCACTTAAAATATCGTTATTTGGATCATATGAACCTCGGAAGGGACAAGATCTAGCCCTGCTAGCGATTAAAGAATTACCTGAAGAATATAGGAGTAAAATTCGTCTTACAATGCATGGTCGAATTTTAGATAGAGATTTTTACGAAGGACTAACTTTACTAGCTGATGATATTAATGAAGTAAATCTTCAGGAAGAACTAACCTATGACGAATACACATCGAAATTAATAAACTCTGATGCAGTTCTTGTCTCATCCCGTGATGATACATTGCCTTTCGTTTCGATCGATGCATTAGGCGCCAGTAAAATTTTGATCTGTACAAATACTACGGGCACCTCAGCATATATTACCGATGGGAAGTCTGGATTTGTTTCACTTAGTCCTGCTCCATCTGACATAGCCGCATCAATAAAAAACTATATTGATAACTTTATTCACCATGAATCTCTCTCAACATCTAGTAAAATAGTTTTTGAAGAGAATTTTTCTGTTAACGCATTTACTAACTCCCTTCTAGATGCCTGCGATTTAAATCAGAAGCCAAAACATGAATTTCTATGATTAGCTTTCTCCAATCAAAAAATATCTTAAATGGGGTTCGGTGCTCTGTAATTGGGGCTAATGGTTTCATTGGTACTAACTTGTGCCTGAAACTTGTTGAACTAGGTTCAATCGTTACTGGTGTGGGCAGATCTTCAGCTCCAAGACCTGAGCTTTGCAGCATAATAAAGTGGATTGAGGGAGATTTTTTTGCTCCTGATTTTAGTTATGATAGAGTCACATGTGACGCTGATATTGTTATTCATTTGGTTGGCAATGACGGGAACGCGTTTGCGAATACGCTCAAAATCATCAATCGTCCAATCAATTTCAGCAGCGCTGGTAATCGCGAGGTAATGCAAAACCGCATT
>NZ_NCFJ01000603.1:0-1426 GCF_002281105.1 Polynucleobacter sp. 35-46-11 | reverse complement strand
GCGATGACATAGCAAATAGACCAGAGATCAGGGTGGCTATTTTTCGAGGCGCTGGTGACAAGGCATTTGTATCGGGTAGCGATATTCAGCAATTTATTGACCTACAAGAAAACGAAGCTTACGAAGTTGCAGTGGATGCTATTTTTCATTCTTTGCAACACTTACCTATTCCGACAATTGCGTTGATCGAAGGATTGGCGGTTGGCAGTGGCTTACTGATTGCTACTGCTTGTGACTTCAGAATATCCACTCTTGATGCGCGCTTCGGAATTCCGGTAGCAAAAACTTTAGGCAATTGTTTGTCGCCGAGCAACCTATCCTGGATTGCCAATCACTTAGGCGTGCCCATGGTCAAACGCATGTTATTGACTGCTGAACTCGTTAGAGCCCCCGAGCTATTGAACTTAGGCTACCTTTATCAAGCAACTTCACCAGAAGAGGTTGCTGAGACGACTGAAGCCCTGGCCAAAAAATTAGCTGCACTTGCGCCAATTACCCAAAAAGCGAGCAAAGTGACCTTAGCGCGTTTGATGGAAAGCAATTTACCGGACTGCACCGAACTGATGCGAGAAACTTACAACAGCGTCGACTTCAAAGAAGGGGTTAATGCCTTCCTTGAAGGACGCCCGCCAAGATGGCTTGGTAAGTAGATTTTAAGAGCGATTGTTTGAATTAAACAATCTTAATCTTGAGTGGAGTAAGTCCTTCGACGCTACCCTCAAGTACATCACCCTTTTTAACGGGGCCAACACCTGCAGGTGTACCAGACATAATTAAATCACCTGGTTCAAGAGTAAATAAGGTGGAGAGATAAGCGATAGTGTCGGGAACATTCCAGATCAGTTGATTGAGATCACCCTCTTGGCGCACTTCACCATTGACTAATAGCTTTACTGTACCCTTACTCGGATGTCCGAACTGAGCAGCAGGAGTCAGCGCAGCACAAGGAGCGGATTGATCAAAGGCTTTACCGGTATCCCAAGGGCGCCCCATTTTCTTAGCCTCACCCTGTAAGTCACGACGTGTCATATCCAGACCAACACCGTAACCATATACATGCTCTAGCGCTTTATCCGCAGAAATATTGGCGCCACCCTTGCCGATAGCAACAACCATCTCAATCTCATGATGAACATCGTTCGACAGATTGGGGTATTGCATATCCTTGCCATCCGTCACGATCGAGTTGGCTGGCTTCATAAAAAAGAATGGGGGTTCACGATCGGGATCATGGCCCATCTCGCGTGCATGGTCAGCATAGTTACGACCAACACAATAGATGCGATTCACAGCAAATCGACGGGTGTCACCCACCACTGGAAGTGATGGGATGATTGGTGGATCAATGACGTATGCAGTGCTCATAAAAGCCTTTCTAATGGGTGCCAAATTTTGTATTAATTATTTTGTAAATGAATTATGACAC
>NZ_NCFJ01000602.1:0-1428 GCF_002281105.1 Polynucleobacter sp. 35-46-11 | reverse complement strand
TCATCAAAGGAAATACCATGAAAACAGCCCATGATCTAGTCGCACTCGCAAAGAGCCAGATTAAAGAGGTAAGTGTGGCAGATGCTGCACAAGCAATTCAAGATTCAGATGTCTTGCTAGATGTGCGTGAGGCGGATGAATATGCCAGTGGGCATATTCCGGGCGCGGTTCATATCTCGAGAGGCTTATTAGAATTTAAGATAAGCAATGCTCCAGAGCTGGCATCACGTGACTTAAAAATAGTGCTGTATTGCAAGACGAGCGGTCGCGCAGCGCTGGCTGCAAAAGCCTTGAATGACATGGGATACTTAAATGTTGAGTCTATTGCCGGTGGTTTTGATGCATGGGTTGCTGCTGGTAATCCAATTGCCAAGCCCCAAGCTCTTGAGTTTGAATAAAATACAGTTTAATAAACCTCGTTCTTAGGAGTTTGTATGAGTGGTTGGCCATCAGTGAGATTAGTGCAGCAAGCTGATTATCAATTTGCGATTTATTACAACGAAGAGCGGGATCCTATATATGGTGACGAGCCACCGCCATTAGGTACATCTCAAGGCGCTACTCCGTCACAGTTCTTGCTCGCTGGTGTTGCAAACTGCCTGTCTGATTCTTTATTGTTTGCCCTCCGAAAATTTAAGCAAAATCCAGAGCCGATAGAAACCAAGGCACGTTGCGAGATTGGTAGAAATGAACAGAACCGCTTACGCATTCTGGCGATCTACGTTGATATTCATATTGGGGTACCAGGATCTACTTTGGAAAACCTGGATCGAGTATTGGCTCAGTTTCAGGATTTCTGCACCGTATCTTCTAGTGTTAGCCTGGGTATTCCAGTCAATGTCACGGTTATCGATAGCGAGAACACAAAACTATATCCAGCAAGTTGAGTTTTCCAGGCCTATCAATAGAAAAAGCCGCAGAGGAATCTGCGGCTTTTTAATTTCTAAGAATAGAGTTTGAATTAATTACTCTTCTTCGCGACGCAGGTGAGGGAACAAAATCACATCACGAATATTAGGTGCGTCAGTCAGTAGCATGACTAAGCGATCAATACCAATGCCACAACCGCCTGTTGGGGGCATGCCGTATTCAAGTGCACGAATAAAGTCATGGTCAAAGTACATCGCTTCTTCATCACCCGCTTCTTTTTGCTCCACTTGCTTACGGAAGCGGTTGGCCTGATCTTCGGCATCATTTAACTCTGAGAAGCCATTGGCGATCTCACGACCGGTAATGAATAATTCAAAGCGTTCGGTAATGCCAGGACGCGTATCAGATTCACGAGCGAGAGGGCTGACTTCAATTGGGTAATCGATAATGTAAGTTGGCTCCCAGAGGTGTGACTCGGCAACCAATTCAAATAAAGCAAGTTGCAAGGCGCCAATACCGGCATTCTTCAGGGTTGGGGAATCTGGGTTCTCACCACCT
>NZ_NCFJ01000601.1:0-1430 GCF_002281105.1 Polynucleobacter sp. 35-46-11 | reverse complement strand
TAAAGAAGATGCAGTCATCTGCAGATGATGCTTGCAGGATGATGAAGGTCTTATCTAACCGCGATCGCATGATGCTCTTATGCGAAATCGGCCAAGCGGAAAAATGCGTTAGTGAGCTAGAGACTGCTCTAGATTTACATCAACCCACACTCTCACAGCAGCTTACGGTGTTGCGTAAAGAAAAGCTGGTGAAAACACGTAGAGAGGGTAAGCAAATTTACTACTCCCTATCAAGTCAGGTTGCTGTAGCAGTCATGAGTTTGCTCTACAAGCATTACTGTAAGAAGTAATTGCCAGGAATCATTTAATTACTTTTAAAGGGAGTGCAATATGAAATGTAACGTCGGCGGTATCGATCGTATCTTAAGAATCTCAGTGGGTATTGTGTTGGTTGCGCTTGTAGCCAACGGTATCGTAGGCTGGTGGGGCTGGCTTGGACTAATTCCTTTAGCTACTGGAATTTTCCGTTTCTGCCCAGCTTATCCATTATTGGGAATCAATTCTTGTGGAACTTCATCTGAAGCAGATTCTTGCTGTAAGTAAGTCTTCCTTAGTTTGATAAAGGCGCATTGAGAAATAACACTCAATGTGCCTTATTGCCATCTAGTACTCTCACTTCTTAGTGTAAATACCGTGCAGTAAAAAGATTGTAGAGAAGGCAACACCAATCATCCAGTGCGTTGTAATAACTGGATCTCGAATTTCTTCGGGGCCGTAGTAGAGCAGAGCCCCCGAAACTAATAAAGTAGTTAAAAAAGCCAATTGGCTTAAACCGCTCCACAACTTCCTCTTAGACTTCAGGCCTGCCTTCAGGTGGGCGGGCAAAATCGAACCCAGAGCCATCGTGGCCATGATTGCTGTAATGCCATGCCACGCTAATACTGAGTGGGCACCCAATATAGCGCGTTGAATATGCAATTCATGACCAAGTAAATAGACTGTGCCTGTAAGTGAGCAGCTCAGCATGGCAATGATTACAAAATGTCTTTGCCAGGTTGGCATTTTGCCAAGGCGACTGGTATTTTTCATGAGCTGAGGGTGTATGGAATTTTGATGGCTTGAGCAGAAAAATGACTCAAGCAGGGGTGTTGGGTATCCCCAGAAATACTCACCACCTTAGTCAAGGCATCTGCGTAGACACATTGATTTGCGATCACCGAGTAAGACTCTGAAAATTCAAGAAGCTCATCATTGAGGGGATTGACCAGATAGCTTTTGGCATCAGCATCGCGCTTTGAAAAGTAGAGACTGCTGGTTGCGATCGCACCCTTCCTGATGTTGCCAATGTGGATGAGTTCATGGGGATTCGCTGGATTACGAATGTGAATGTCTTGACTGCAATCGCCAAAAACTCGTAAATCCCCACCAGCATTAACGGATCCTGATTGGATGCCGCCAGCTAATAAGATCTCTACCGCCCTATCTACAGC
>NZ_NCFJ01000600.1:0-1433 GCF_002281105.1 Polynucleobacter sp. 35-46-11 | reverse complement strand
GATAACAAGGCAATAAATTATGTTTCAAATCACCGAGTGCGACCCAGTTAATGGCTTTGTTGTTGTTGAAGATCTTGAATTTGGCCTGAAGTACGAATTCAAAGAACCCACCCTTATAGAGGCAAAAGTCGTGGACGACTATGACCTGCATATCACTACGAAAGATGGACAAACCATAGTTCTTCCGATACTTGAACGATGATTTACCGCAGGAGTCGTCTGATTTAAGCTGCTCAGAGAGTATTTAATACTCCACTAGTTAGCTCTTGGGATAATATTCGGCATGCGCCAAAACTCATACCTTAAATTCCTAACTTCAACTGCAAAAATTTCTGCTCAATTTTCTGACCACGAAAAGCAAGTTTTAAAGGCAATTTTCGTGAGGGGTACAGACAATCCTTTTCAGGTTCGAGATATTCTTGAAATGAAAACAATTGCATCCCAAGCAACGCTTCATAAAGCCCTATCAGACCTCGTCAAGGGTGGTTATTTAACTCTTAAGTCATCAAATGACGATGGCCGCGTCAAATATGTGGTGATGACTCAAAAAATTATTAAGCTGCTAAAGGATCTGGATTTAAAACTTACAAAATCGGTCGACTAAATCCTGATTCTGCCGAAGACGCTTTGGGCGCTATCACCAACCGGGAACTTTTTAACTACTAATTGTCGCTAGCAGGACACCCTATAAGACCCACTCGATAGGCCGAACAAACCAAATAGGGGCTCACTGCTAATTAAATGGACTTCAAGTACTTGCCAAACATGAATACTGAATTAGGGCCTAGCCGTGGCTTGGTCTTCATGGGAGACTTTACTTTATCCTTCCGCACAAGACTCTTGGCTGCTTTGGTTGAAGTACTGAGGCCGGATAAACTAAATCCCTTGGTGCTCTCCTCTATGACTATTGAAGATCTCTGTAAAGCCTCAGATAAGTTGATCTGCTGCATTTGAAGGCTCATATGCCTATCCAAATTGAGCCATAAGTTGACCCCCAAATCATCACGAATCACCTCTTGGTCATCCATCAGACAAACAATCTCATGCAAAGAAATATCTTTAGTTTCTCGAGATAACGAATAGCCTCCACCAGGGCCCCGATGACTACGAATCATTCCCACAGCCTTTAATTGACTAAAGATTATTTCTAGATAGGAATGAGATAGCTGATGGCGCTTGCAAAGAAGTGGGATAGAGATAGCCCGACCTTTGGCGGTATGGGCCGCTATATCCAATAGGACCTGGAAGGCAATCTTGCTTTTACTCGATATTCTCATTTGAACAATATACAACTTATTCATGCGAAAAGATGAAGTCCGCAATCGTTGCTCTCAAAAGGTTCTATTATTGAACGGACTAAATCTCTTAAAAAAGAATCTAAATCAGCACCCTATAAAAGAGTACGCCAGCCTACGCTTTAGTCAATCTGTTGT
>NZ_NCFJ01000599.1:0-1433 GCF_002281105.1 Polynucleobacter sp. 35-46-11 | reverse complement strand
TACATTGCTTGGTATTGCGGTTTTTTTCATGGCCTGATTGAAGCGGGGCTGGATATGGCTCAGCTTCCTGAGATGGTGGTTGGCACTTCTGCTGGTTCTTATATGGGTTCGTCATTGCTCTCTGGCGAGTTTGCCCGTTTGCGGACGGAGTTTGATTTTTTTGGAAAGTTTCCGGAGATTTTTTCCAAGATTGCTCCAGTAACTAAGCCCAATATCAGTCAAATGAGGGCCGATCAAATTAATATGAGCGCAACGGATGGCAGCATTGAAACTCGCAGAGTAATTGGCCATGCCGCATTAGCTGCTGACAATAAATTAAACGGTGAGCGTGTTGAAAAAGTGGCTGCATTATTGACGGGCGATAGTAAAAAAGATTGGCCGACCAGTCGGATGTTCACAACGGGAATAGATTGCTACACGGGTGAGCGCATTGTTGTTGGTCAGCAAGCTGCCAGAAAAAATAATATTCCCTTGGCGCACGGTACAGCAGCAAGTAGCTCATTGCCGGGTGTTGTTGGGCCAACATTATTGGGTCAGCGTTATGTCATGGATGGAGGAATTTGTTCTAATCCAGCTCATGTGGATTTAGTGGCTGGATCTAAAAGGGCCTTAATCATTACATTAACTGATGGCGTAACGGGAGCAATACTGACAACAATCCCACACCCCATTGCTCAAAATATTGAAGACATTAAGGCGACCGGCACAAAAGTAATGTGGATAGTAGCTGGTACACCTAAAGGGGTCGATTTGCTTGACCCAAAGCAAATTGCTGGCGCATTGCGAACGGGCTATGATCGTTCAAAAATCGAAGCAGCAAAAATTAAAAAATTCTGGGCATAGGATTTGGCGCCCTAGATAACTAGAATGTGCTTAATTACCAAAAGGGCGCTATATGTCTGCCGTTCGCAATATTCGCATGCTTGCACGCTATAACAAGTGGGCAAACAATATGCTTTTGGATGCGATTGCTGCGTTGCCGCTTGATGAGGTAATTAAAAATCGCGCTGCCGCATTTGGTGGAATGTCATTTGCCTTGGCCCACGTAGCTATTGTTGATCAAATCTGGCAAGCTCATTTACTTGGGAAAGATCATGGGTTTAAGTCTCGTACCACGGAGTCACCAGATTCTTTGGCGGCCCTAACTGAAAAGTTAAATGAATCAGGCGATTGGTATATTCAATATGCTGACTCCATGACTGAACCACTACTCAATGAAAAGCTTAGCTTTTTGTTTGTTGATGGCGGTGCTGGAGAAATGACAAGAGGCGATATTCTGATTCATGTCTTTAACCACAAAACATTTCATCGCGGCCATATTGGAGATATGTTTTATCAGTCAGGTTTTAGGCCGCCATCTATAGACCTCCCTGTCTATTTAAGAGATGCTTTTAATGAATCAGAACTTGGGTAAGACATCTTTAGCCAATATT
>NZ_NCFJ01000598.1:0-1437 GCF_002281105.1 Polynucleobacter sp. 35-46-11 | reverse complement strand
ATTGACGATACGACGTACAGTAGCTGATGGCGTCAAGATATGAATCGGCTTAGCGGCACCTAGGAGTAATGGTCCGATTGCAATACCGTTACCAGCAGCTGTCTTTAGTAAGTTGTAAGAAATGTTTGCGGCATCAATATTTGGCAACACTAGCAAGTTAGCATCACCCTTTAATGGGGATGAAGTAACGGCGCTGGCACGAATAGTTTCATCCAAAGCGCTATCACCATGCATTTCACCATCAACCTCAAGGGTTGGATCTGCTTTTTGAATCAATGCCAACACTTCACGCATCTTCACTGCGGAAGGCGCACTGCTTGAACCAAAATTGGAGTGTGACAATAGTGCAACTTTAGGCGCTAGACCTAATTTACGCATTTCGCATGCAGCCATCAAGGTCAATTCAGCCAACTGCTCTGCACTTGGATCGATATTGACATGGGTATCAACCAAAAATACTTGGCGTCCCGGCAAAATCAATCCAGACATGGCGCCATAAACATTCGCACCCACTTCATGACCCACTACTTCATCTACATACTTCAAATGCGTAGCTAAATTACCAACAGTTCCACAAATCATGCCATCGGCCATACCTTTGGTAATCATGACCGAGCCAATTAGGCTGTTGCGACGACGCATTTCTAACTTAGCGAAAGATTCAGTAACGCCTTTGCGCTCCGTTAAACCTAAATAGGTTTGCCAAAAATCACGATAGCGTGGATCGTTCTCAGGATTGACGATCTCAAAATCTTCACCAGCTTTAATACGCAACCCAAATTTACCAATGCGGTGCTCAATTACTGCGGGGCGTCCGATCAAAATTGGCGTCGCTAAATGCTCATCAATGATGATTTGTACTGCACGCAATACACGCTCATCTTCACCCTCAGCAAACACGATACGTTTTTGTGCGGCAGGAACACCTTTAGCAATACTAAATAGCGGCTTCATCAAAGTACCAGAGTGGTACACAAATTGTTGCAACTGATTACGATAAGCGTCAAAGTCTTTAATCGGACGTTGAGCAACGCCATCATCCATCGCCGCCTTAGCAACCGCAGGTGCAATGACTGTTATCAAACGTGGGTCAAATGGCTTTGGAATCAAATATTCTGGGCCAAAAGACAAGTTCTCAATACCATACACAGAGGTCACTACTTCGCTTTGCTCTGCTTGCGCTAACTCCGCCACAGCCTTAACTGCCGCGACTTCCATGCCACGCGTGATAGTGGTAGCACCAACATCCAGTGCACCGCGGAAGATGAATGGAAAGCACAATACGTTATTCACTTGGTTCGGATAATCAGTACGGCCAGTTGCCATCACTGCATCAGGACGAACTTCTTTTACTTCTTCAGGAAGAATCTCAGGAGTTGGATTTGCTAGGGCATAAATCAATGGCTTATTAGCCATCTTTTTAACCATGTCTTGCTT
>NZ_NCFJ01000597.1:0-1451 GCF_002281105.1 Polynucleobacter sp. 35-46-11 | reverse complement strand
TTGCTATGAATTTGGGTGCTGTACTCAGCAAATTCTAAAATTCTGAAATCCGGTTGCGTTGGCAATCCCTCGTAACGGCGACCATTATTTAGAACGATCGATTTACTGCCGCCTGCCGCATTCTCAATAAATCCAGTCGATGCAACAGCCACGCTTAGGCGCCCATTTTTAGTTTCTGCCGCAAAGATATTTTTCACTTCGCTTTTATCGACATCCAACTCTTCAATAAAAAATACCCGCTCCGCTTTAGCAGATTCTCTAAATTGACCCGCGGCAACCATGGAGACATCACTGCGTTGCTGAAAGCGTTGGCTGATGATGGTGGATTCACGATTGGCCCAAGGCCAAACAAAGAGGGCCAAGAGGGCAATGATGATAATCAGCGGCGCTGCAAAGCGCAGAATTGGTCGAATGAGGCTGGCAATGCTCAGGCCGCTAGCAAACCAAACAATCATCTCTGAGTCTTTGTACCAGCGTACCAATACTATTAAAACGGCTACAAACAGGGAGACCGTGAGAAGCACAGCCATATAGCCGAGCGTGGCGAGTGCTATTAAAACCAGGGCATCCTCTGGATTTACGGCGCCATTGGCCGCAAAGCCCAAAATTCGAATGACTAGGGTGGTAATCATGATGGTGACCAAGACCAAAAAAACGCCACCAGTCGTAAAACTGAGTTCGCGGCGAAGGGCTTGGTGAAAAATCATGAATAAATAATGAGTTAGCTGTTATTGGCTCACTCAAGATGTGAACCTGCATCTCGGAGGATAATGGATAAACACCCATTTTTTTCCTTGAATTGACTTAAAAATACCTCAAGACATCATGACTATTCAATTTAGCACTAAGAATTTCGCGCAAGCCGACCTCAATAATCCGAAGCAGCTCAAGGCCAGTCTAGCCACTTTATTGGCGCAGAGCTCTGATTGCTTGGTTTTAGCCTACTCAAAAGCCGATTTAGATGCCCTTGAAGCCTCCAAGGCTAAGTCTGGGCTATTGCTCGAATTGGATCGCTTGCTTGGGGGCTCTGTCACCCATGCCAATCTGGTTGGTGACCTTGATGCTCAGCAAGCATCTACTTGCGTCATTCGAGCTGAAAAATCCTGGGTCGCATCTGGGGTAAAAGTGAAACGCGTTCTCTTGGTGTCTTTGGGCGATATTGCCCCTGCTAGTGCACGCAGTTTGAGCTCTTACTCAAAAATTGCTCGCGCTGCTTTGAAGCAGTTGAGTGGGGGCTCCATCCAAAATGCTTTGTGGTTTATTCCGAGCTTCGCCTTAGGTCATCGAGCTGATTTCATTGCAGAAGAGGTGCGTTTGACAATTCAATATGCAGGCGATCAAGCCTATCGTTTTGGAGTTCGTCAGCCAGCCATGAAATTTAAGGCCAAAGATAAGCCGGATACTTTTGCACATCTCATCTTTGCAGGTAATGACGCTTGTGCCAAAGAGCT
>NZ_NCFJ01000596.1:0-1451 GCF_002281105.1 Polynucleobacter sp. 35-46-11 | reverse complement strand
AGCACCAAAGTCGGCTAAGGTCTTTGCAGCGAATGGGCCAGCAATCAACTGCCCCATTTCAATCACTTTTAAATTACTTAATGGCTCCATAAATCTCTCTAATTAATGATTTACTCTAAAGATAGGCCTTTTTATCCCACTTGAGAATGCTATCAGGCATTCTAACCTTCTCATGTTGCAAAGGCTTGGCTAGAAGAATACAAATCAATTCCACCAGAATCGACTTTCTAGACTCAAATTCAGCATTAGAAAGATGTCATTGATATCGTGATAATGTGAGCAGCCTGCAAAATACCTTATACCAATTTCAAGGCTTTGAAGAGTTTAGCAATCAATGAAAAAGAGAATTTTGATAACTAGAATTTAAATGTCACAGCCACTTGAGGCCCTTGCATCGTCGTTTTCTGTAAAACACCGCCAGCTTTCATGTCGTAATAAAGAGCGCGGTAAGTCAGGGAGGCATCAATCAGATTGTTGAATGTTTTACCAATTCCTGCCATAGCTTGCCAAGTCAGATTAGTCGTTCCCCTACCACTTCCAATATCGCCATAAAAAGGGATATACCAAGATGAGCCTGCAATCCGATAGCGCCCTTTTGCACCGACAATAGGATCTACTGTAGAGGTAGTCTTTGAGATAGATGCCTTTTCTGGCATACCTACTACATAGGCATTCAAAGTTGCCGTGACATAAATAGCACGCGCTCCGAGTAATGCATCAACATAGGCATCTTTACTGTCTGCAAGTGTATAGGTAGCAGCGCCAGTCAGGACTGTCTGTTGCAGGGTAATTTTGTCACCTACCGTCAGCGGCGCTCCTGCAGGTGTCACAACGGGCACTGATCCTGATTTTTGTAATGTTGCTGAAATTAAGTCGCCCATGACACCCCACTTACCTTTGTGGGCTTCAGCAGAAATCATGCCGCCTGATTTAAGGTTGCTAATGACATTGCTTGAACTGTAGTCAGCTGATTTAGCAAGACCATTATCCAAATCCATAGTGCCATTAATACCAGTCGCCCACAGATAAGGAGTTACTTCAAAACGCCATTCGCTTGATATCTGCGGAATTGGCGAGGCGTCTTGAGCAAACGCAAAACCAGCGCTTGAGAGAGATATGGCGGTTCCAGCCAATGCCTTAAATAGACTCTTCTTCATCGGTAATCCATGTAGTGAACGTAAATACAAATTGATTCGTAATGGGTGATTCTAAAGAGGATTGTCTGGAAAATATGATTTATCTAATAAATCGATCAATATGGTCAATATTATTAGTTTGACCAAATGAGACATTCAGCCCACACTGACCCCAAGGGCATTAATAACGCAAGATAAAAACTAAGCTGGAGGTCAGAAATGATCAAAGCAATTCAAGCATCAAACCCAATAAGACTTGTGATAGGGTTAGTCATTAATCTATCTGGTCTTGCTATTGGCGTAAGCCAATATTTA
>NZ_NCFJ01000595.1:0-1451 GCF_002281105.1 Polynucleobacter sp. 35-46-11 | reverse complement strand
GGCCGCTTTAATTAAGCAAAACCCAGTTATTAAGAAGGACATAGAGACAGCCCCAGGCTATGCAGTTTTTAACACTACCAATGTCAATGTGGTCTTATTGGTACTGGCTAGGGGTGAGGGTGCCTTATTTGATAAGCGCCGTTCAGAGGTCATCTTTATGCAAGCCATGAAAACTGGCGAAGGAATTGGTGCGGGATATCAGGATCAGTACCAAATTATTCTTTTTAAGAATACGGATGCAATTGATCAGTTCTTATTGACCTCAATAGATGGTCGCCGTGGCGGAATGGATGTAGATGCTAATTTTTCTGCTGGGTCGGGCGGAACTATTCGCTCATTTAATCCTTACATCACTATTTATACAGTTGGGCTTAAAGGCTACGATTTGCAGGCTAACTATGGCGGAACGCTGTATCTAGTTGATCAACAGCTCAATGATGCCAAGACACTCAATAATTTACCTAAGAAGCAACAGTAAATTGGAGTGCAGTTTGAATGGTCTGGAGATGAATGTCTACAGTAGTGCAAATCTCTTTCCCATATCCACCGGCCATTGAGAAGGCAATTGGAATTTGGCGGTCTGCACCATATTGAAAGACGCACTCATCCCTTTGACGCATACCTGCTTTACTAATACTGAGTTTTCCTAATCTATCCCCTTCATGTGGGTCAGCTCCAGCCAAATAAATAATAAAGTCAGGCTTGAAATTATCTAGGATGTCTAAGCCTTCATTTAGGGCCTTGAGGTAATCCTCATCTTCACATCCATTGGGTAATCCAATATCTAAATCACTCTGCTCTTTCGTGAATGGAAAGTTATTTTCACCATGCATCGATAGCGTAAAGATGGATCTGTCATTTTGAAGAATGGCTGCTGTGCCGTTTCCTTGATGGACATCCAAATCTACGATGGCTATTTTCAGTTTCTGATGAATCTCTTTTTGTAATGCCTTTGCAGTAATTGCGGAATCATTGAGTACACAAAAGCCACTACCTCTATCACGGTAGGCATGATGGGTGCCGCCAGCCAAGTTGGCAGCTAAACCATCATTGAATGCTGCCTTAGCGGCGGCAAGCGTAGCTCCTGCAGAACGGCGTGATCGCTCCACCATCTTCTCGCTCCAAGGGAAGCCAATCTCTTGTTGCTCTTGAGCGCTTAATTCCCCCGAGAGAATTTTGATGAGGTAGCTCGGATCATGTGCGTATAGGATCTGCGTATCGGTAACAGCTGGCGCCTCGACAAGCTGAATTCCATTTAGATTGCTGACGAGGTCTCTTAGTTGACTATACTTTTCCATCGGAAAGCGATGCCCGGGTGGAAGTGGTAAAACATAGTGGTCGGTATAAAAAGCTTTCAAGGCAATCTTGTCTTCATTTGAATTTACGTGTGTTGAATAGTCTATTCGTTTTTTATAGGTAGGTATGGCCCAATCTGAAAAAGTAGGTTTTAA
>NZ_NCFJ01000079.1:0-8656 GCF_002281105.1 Polynucleobacter sp. 35-46-11 | reverse complement strand
TCAGCCACTTGCGCTTTATTTTGAAGAAATTTGGGGCAAGTGGATAAAGTAGCTGCGCCTAAGCAGTCGAGAACAATCATCAGTAACGTGAGTAAGTGCTAATAAATGCCTAATACCAAGAAAAAACCAGCAGCCAAGCCAGCAGCAAAAGCCAAGGCACCAGTTAAACCAGTGACAAAAGCGAAGGCTCCTGCTAAACCAGCGACCAAAGCTAAGGCGCCTACTAAGGCAAGCAAGCCAGTAGCGAAAGCGAAGACGCCCGCCAAGCCTGTAGCAAAAACTAAGACTCCTGCTAAGCCAGTCAAAGCTCCGGCTAAAGCAGCCAAGCCTGTAGCAAAAACTAAGACGCCTGCTAAACCAGCGACCAAAGCAAAGGCACCAGCGAAAGCACCTGCTAAACCAGCGGCTAAAGCAAAAGCTCCGGCAAAAGTAGCTAAGCCAGCAGCCAAGACCCCGGCTAAGGCTGTGACCAAGCCAGCAGCAAAAGTAGAGGCACCTACAAAAGGTAAGGCTGTTGTTGCTCCTAAGATTGAGGCGGCAAAGCCAGCGAAGGCTGCGAAAGAAACTAAGGCAGCGAAAGTAGTAAAAGAAGTAAAGGAAGTCAAAGAAACTAAGGGTAAAAAAGCGAAAGCGGTTGAGGTGGAGGCTGAGCTTGTTGCGACTGAAGAAGTAAAGAAAGGTCGCAAGCCAAAGGCTGACGCTCCTGTAGAGGGCGCTGAGCCAGTATTGACGGATCGCCAAAAAGCGCGCGAGCGTAAGGCAAAAGAAAAAGCGCTCTTAAAAGAATTCGCAGCACAACAGTTGGGCTCTGAAGAGCAGCAAGAATTACGTCGTACCCGCCTAAAGATCTTGATCAAGATGGGTAAGTCCAAGGGTTACTTAACTCATGGTGAAATGAATGACGTGATGTCAGACGAGTTATCTGATGCGGATGCATTAGAAACATTGATCAGCCTCTTAAACGACATCAATATTACTGTTTACGAGCAAGCTCCAGATGCTGAAACACTCTTGCTCAATGAAAATGCTTCAGCAACCACATCTGAAGAAGAGGCGGAAGAAGAGGCGGAAGCCGCTTTAGCTACCGTTGATTCAGAGTTCGGTCGTACAACCGATCCAGTGCGTATGTACATGCGCGAGATGGGTACTGTTGACCTCTTGACTCGTGAAGGCGAGATTGTCATTGCGAAGAAGATCGAAGCAGGCCTTAAAGACATGGTAATGGCCTTGGCTGCTTGTCCTGTCACGATTGGCGAGATCTTGGCAAACGTAGACAAGATTGCTAGTGGCGAGATGGAGATTGATCAGTTCGTCGATGGATTGGTTGACCCTAATGCCGAAGATATTAAGCTAGGACCAGAAGAGCCAGAAGTTGACCCAGATGCTGAAGAGGGTGACGAAGAGGGTGGCGAAGAAGAAGGCGGCGGTGGCGGCGGTGGCGCAGCTACAGCTAACGCCAAGCAGTTAGAAGAATTAAAACAAATCTCTTTAGAGAAGTTTGCAATTGTTCGCACACAAGCTGACAAGATGCGCCGTGCTTTTGATAAAGAAGGCTACAACTGCCCAGCTTACATCAAAGCACAAGAAGCTATCCGTGGTGAGTTGCTTGGTTTCCGTTTGACCGCAAAGAGCGTTGAGAAGTTGTGTGACACCATGCGTTCACAAGTTGATCAGGTTTGGAAAATCGAGCGCGGTATTGTGAGTTTGTTGGTAGATAAGGTTGGCGTCAATCGCGGTGAGGTATTAAAAGACTTCCCGAAGATGTCTATGAACTTAGAGTGGACCGCTAAATTACTCAAAGAGAACAAGCCATACACCGCATTATTGCAACGTAATGTTCCAGCGATTCAGGAACTGCAGCAGAAGTTAATTGATATTCAAACCCGTGTTGTTTTGCCACTTCCAGAATTAAAAGAAGTGAACAAGCAAATGATCGCTGGCGAGAAGCGCGCACGTGAAGCGAAACGTGAAATGACGGTTGCTAACTTACGTTTGGTAATCTCGATCGCTAAGAAATACACCAACCGTGGTTTGCAGTTCTTGGATTTGATTCAAGAGGGCAATATCGGTTTGATGAAGGCGGTAGATAAGTTTGAATACCGTCGTGGTTATAAGTTCTCTACTTATGCAACATGGTGGATCCGTCAGGCAATTACCCGTTCTATTGCCGACCAAGCTCGTACGATCCGAATTCCAGTTCATATGATTGAGACGATCAACAAGATGAACCGTATTAGCCGTCAAATCTTGCAAGAAACTGGTCATGAGCCAGATGCCGCAACCTTGGCACTCAAGATGGAAATTCCTGAGGACAAGATTCGCAAGATTATGAAGATTGCTAAAGAGCCAATCTCCATGGAAACACCAATTGGTGACGATGAAGATTCTCATTTAGGCGACTTCATTGAGGATGGCAATACCTTGGCTCCGGCTGAAGCGGCATTGCATGATTCGATGCGCGATGTGGTTAAGGATGTTCTCGATTCATTAACACCACGTGAAGCAAAAGTATTGCGTATGCGCTTCGGTGTTGAGATGAGCACAGACCATACTCTCGAAGAAGTTGGCAAACAGTTTGACGTGACACGTGAGCGTATTCGTCAGATCGAAGCCAAGGCCCTGAGAAAAATGCGTCATCCAAGCCGCAGCGACAAACTCAAGACCTTCCTCGAAGAAGATTGACCCAAAGACTAACGGGCCTATAGCTCAGTTGGTTAGAGCAGAGGACTCATAATCCTTTGGTCCCAGGTTCAAGTCCTGGTGGGCCCACCAATGAAATCAACGACTTAGGGAGAGATTCCTAAGTCGTTTTTCTTTCTGTGCCGCTAAGTGTGTAAGCAATTTCTACGCATATTCCAGTGCAACCCCAAGAAATGTATAGGCCTCCTGTTGGAGTAATGAACTACTTGTTGGTTGTGGGGCATGGTTGCTAATGGACTGCTTTAATCTAACGCCATAAAAGCTAAATTGAATGTTTAAAATGAATCACCATTAAAAAAAGTACGTCAAATTGCCGCAATGTATTGCTTGCTATCCTAATGCTTATCGTGGGAGTCTTTTTTGAAAAATACTGAAATACCGTTAATTGATGACATTCGCTTATTAGGAAAAATTCTGGGTGATATTGTTCGCGAACAAGAGGGTGAGTCTGTTTACGGATTGGTAGAGCAAGTCAGGAAGTTATCAGTAACCTTTCATCGCGATTCAAATCAGAAGGCCAATCGCGAGCTGAGCAAACTTCTTAAAGGGCTAACTAGTGAAAGCGCGGTAAAAGTGCTTCGGGCTTTCACTTACTTTAGTCATTTAGCTAATTTAGCCGAGGATAGACATCATATTCGCCGCCGTGTAGCATATGAGCGCAATGGCAGCTATCAAGATGGCAGTATTCCTATGGCCATGAAAAAACTACACGCTGCAGGCGTCACTAGCAAGATGATTTCTAAAACGCTAGAGGCAAGCTTAATCTCACCAGTACTTACTGCTCATCCAACCGAAGTGCAGAGAACCAGTATTTTGGAAGCTGAGAGAGACATAGCGAATTTATTGACTATACGTGATCAGATTAAAGAATCATCTAAAGCAAATAATCCACAAAAAGATGCCTTGCTCAATAAAGAGCTTAAAGCCAATGAACAACAAATTCGTGCTCGTGTATTGCAACTCTGGCATACCCGCTTATTAAGATTTACTAAGCTTACAGTTGCCGATGAGATTGAGAATTCTCTGACTTATTACGAGACAACATTCTTAAGAGAAATCCCAAAAATCTATGCCCAGTTAGAAGATTCTCTTGCTGGAAATTCAGTTGCCAGCTTTCTGAAGATGGGTCAATGGATTGGTGGTGATCGTGATGGTAATCCCAATGTCAGTGCCAAGACTCTCGAGTACGCCGTTTCAAGACAGGCCGAAATGGTGTTGCGTCACTATTTAACCGAGGTGCACTACTTGGGTAGAGACTTATCGGTCTCCGCATTACTTTTAAAATTCCCTAAAAAAATGCAAGATCTTGCAGCCAGCTCTCCTGATGCTAATGAACATCGTCAAGATGAGCCTTATCGCAGGGCGCTCACAGGAATGTATTCTCGGCTGGCAGCCACTTTAAAGATGTTAACAGGGGGAAATGCTGCTCGTCATGCTGTAGCGCCTCAAAATCCTTATATCAGCGCACAAGATTTTTTGTCTGATCTTAAGACGATTGAGGCCTCGCTAATATCCCAAGGTGCAAAGGCTCTAGCAGACCGTCGTCTCCACGGCTTGATTCGAGCGGTTGAAGTTTTTGGTTTTCATTTAGCTACCGTAGATTTACGTCAAAGCTCAGATATGCATGAAGCTGTTTTAGCAGAGCTTCTTCATGTCGCATCGATAGAAGCTGATTACTCTAGTCTGTCCGAAGAGCAAAAACGGGAACTCTTGCTATCGCTACTAAGAGACCCAAGACCACTTCGTGTGGTTGGGCATTTGTATTCTGATTTTGCAGAATCAGAGATTACCATCTTTGAAATGGCTAAGAAAATGCGGCAGCTATTTGGTAATGAGACTATCCGCCACTACATCATTAGTCATACCGAGACTGTCAGCGACCTATTAGAAGTCTTGTTGCTTCAAAAGGAAGTGGGTTTAATGCATGAGGTTTTAGGTAAAAAAGCATCTGCTGATCTGATCGTGGTTCCCTTATTTGAAACGATTGAAGATTTACGTAATGCTGCCCCCATCATGCAAGAGTTTTATGCATTACCTGGCACCTTAGATTTGGTAAAGCACTCTGGTGGTGAGCAAGACATTATGTTGGGCTATTCCGACTCAAATAAGGATGGTGGAATTGTTACAAGTAATTGGGAGTTATATTGTGCGGAGCTTGCCTTGGTTAAGGTGTTTGAGCCTTTGGAACAAAAGCATGGAGTAAAGCTTCGCTTATTCCATGGCAGAGGTGGCACAGTAGGTCGTGGGGGAGGACCCAGTTATGAAGCAATCTTAGCCCAGCCCCCTGGAACAGTACGCGGTCAAATTCGTTTAACAGAGCAGGGCGAAGTGATTGGATCTAAATATGCCAATCCTGAGATTGGTAGGCGTAATCTGGAGACTTTGGTAGCAGCCACACTAGAGGCCACATTATTAAAGCCTACTAAGCAGGCTAGTAAGGCCTACTTAGAGGCAGCAGCAAAAATTTCACAAGCAAGTATGAGTGCTTACCGTGGTCTGGTATACGAGACTCCAGGATTTGCGGAGTATTTCTTTGATGCGACACCCATTCGGGAAATTGCTAAGCTAAATATTGGTTCTCGTCCCGCAAGTCGCAAAGCAAGTCAAAGGATTGAGGACCTTCGCGCCATTCCCTGGGGTTTCAGTTGGGGCCAGTGTCGATTAACGCTTCCCGGTTGGTATGGTTTTGGTTCTGCTATTCAGGAATTCTTAAATCAACACAAAGCTGCAGATAGAAAGGCTGACTTGAGTCTTCTGCAAAAGATGTACAAAGAGTGGCCTTTCTTTAGAACCTTGTTATCGAATATGGATATGGCTTTGGCCAAGAGTGATTTAGCTCTTGCATCGCGCTATAGCGAACTTGTTCCTGATGTGAAGTTACGCAAGAAGATCTTTGGCGCTATTGAGTCTGAGTGGAATAAAACAGTTGAAGCTCTGAACTTAGTTACTGGAGAGAAAGTACGTTTGGCTAAGAATCCATCTTTAGCAAGATCTATACGAAATCGCTTCCCTTATATTGACCCACTTCATCACTTGCAGGTTGAATTGGTGCGTCGTTATCGTGCAGGTAAGCATGATGATCGTATGCAAAGGGGTATTCATATCGCCATTAATGGAATTGCAGCGGGACTAAGAAATACTGGCTAGATTTTAGAAATGACTACACATTTACTTACACATCGACGCTGAACACCCGTAGACCCCCTGTTTATGGGGCTCTATCATGGGCTTCTGCTCTCATAATCCTTTGGTCCCAGGTTCAAGTCCTGGTGGGCCCACTAATGAAATTATCGACTTAGGGAGAAATTCCTAAGTCGTTTTTCTTTCTGTGCCAAGAGGTATATAAGCAATCTCCACACATCTTCAAATGCAACCCCAATAGATGTATGGCTTGCAATTGGAGCAATTAGCTATTTTTGGATTGTGGTGTGTAAGTGTTGCGTGACCACTTTCAGTGGTTACGGGCAATCCTTCCCCAATGCTCTTAGTCTGTTCTCACCATTAAAAATATGGGTCTATTTTTTGATTTACATCATGTAAGGTAGCAATCTGGGCAATAAAATTAGCCGTTGCCCAGCTTTTATGTCTTATTGAGGATTGCTTCATGGGACAAGCAATTACCGCAGATTATGAATTTTCATTATTAACAAATTTAGACGCTAATTGATGGGTATTGCATAGAGATGAATAAACTTGACGATGTAGTGGATAAGACAGCAATGAACTTCGCTGCATCCCGACGGATGTTCATGAAGTATTCGGTCGGAAGTATTTGCTTGTCCTATTCTGGGATCATTTTTTCCGCGTCATCTCCAAGGCGAGCCACATATCCTATTTCAGATGAGGTTAAGACTACAGTTGATCGTATGCTCTCATTTTCAATGCCAGAGATATTAAAGCAGCCTGGTTCTGGCAAAGGGCTTGCACCGACAGAGCTGCATCGCGTAGATCAGTATAGTAAGTTCGGTTATGGTAACTATACCTATGGCCCTGGTTTACCAATCCAGCAACGCTTTGATTTGATGGATGTGGAGTATACGGGCAAAAATATTAATCGAGTAAATCGTCTATCTTCATTTTTTACTATCAGCGATATTCATTTGACGGATAAGCAGGCAGGTAATCAGCTAATTGCTCTTCAACAGTTAGATTCTGAATTTGGTGCCCCTATGACATCCATCTATTCACCAACCATGTTAACAACCACCCATGTACTTGATGCTGTAGTGCAAACTGTAAATGCCTTGCATGTCACTAGCGGTTTTGATTTTGGCTTATCTTTGGGGGATACCTGTAACTCGACGCAATACAATGAGACGCGTTGGTATTTGGACATCTTGGATGGAAAAGTTATTTACCCTAATACTAGTAATGATGTTTCTCAAGATACTATTTCATATCAGCAGCCGTTTCAAGCCGCTGGATTGTCGCCTGATATTCCTTGGTTCCAGGTAAATGGTAATCATGATTTATTCATGATCGGGAGTGTAGCTGTTGATGCGGATCCTAGCTTAAAGCTTCGGGAGTCCTACATCAACAATCGGATCTGGGCAGTTGGCAATATGCTTCAGCCAATTAAAGGGTCCCCATACTTTCCATGTCTTTTTGATACTACTTCTAACTTAAAGTCACCAGACTTTTATATGGGCACTATTAATGGAGCATCGGAATACGGAGAAATTATTGGGGCTGGCCCAGTCAATACATTTGGTAAACCGCCTTTGAATTCGGCTAATCTCAATCGTCGCTCGCTTACCAAAAAAGAATGGATCAGAGAATTTTTTAATACAAGCTCTTTGCCTAAGGGGCATGGGTATCATTTGGTAGATCCTCTGTACGCCAACGAAGAGCCTGGATTTTCTTGTTATAGCTTCTTGCCAAAGGAAGACATACCCCTGCGAATCATAGTGCTAGATAACGTACAGGATCCCAAGGATCAGAGTCACGACATTCATGGTCACGGATATTTGAGCGCAACCCGTGTTAAGTGGTTGCGTGCTGAATTAATGCGTTCCCAAAAACGTAATGAGCTGGTGATCATTGCATCACATGTGCCGCTTGCTGTAGCGCCTATTGGTAGTGAGATGGAATGGTGGGAATCATCACGTGACCCCAATGCAAAACTTCATAATGCGATCACACTGACAGATTTAATTTCTGAAATTCAGGCTAATGGTAATGTAATATGCCTACTTGCCGGCCATCGTCATGTAAATGCTATTAAAGCATTTAAGTCTCCACCGGGGGCTCCCCCAGAGTATGGTTTTTGGCAGATAGAGACAAGCTCTTTACATGACTTTCCACAACAATTTCGTACGCTTCAGGTTTACTTAAATAGTGATTACACAATCTCTATTGTCGCTATAAACATCGATCCTGCCGTGCGAGAGGGAAGCCCTGCCGAAAGCGGAAGACGCATGTCAATCGCTGCCCAGCAGATTATTCAAAATGACATCCGCCCCAACGCACCTAATGTAGAGCGCGCTTTTGGGGTTATTCCAGTCTCCTCAATGGATCCAACGCGGCCACAGAACAACACTACTGATGACTCAATTCGATATGGCGAGGTAGTAGGAGTGCCATATTCCGCTTCTTATAACGCTGAATTATTCAAGTCGCTAAATCCTACAATGGTCGAGGCATTGAAGAAGAGATTTCCTGCATGAGAGACGATGATGTTTTTGGCTTAATGACGATGTCTGTTGTGATGTCTAGTAAATTGAAGCAATTTTTAGCTGGATTTCTCTTCGTTCTGCTTGGTGCATCTTTTGGGTTGCCAGTATTTGCTGGGGCTCCTTCTGATGTTTTACAGCCGGGACAAAGCCTGGGTATCTATATGGGAATGGACCGCTTGTCAAATCTTCGAGATCTTGGTGGGTATACAACCCTAGATGGAAGATTTGTTGTAAGAGGAAAGGTCTATCGATCTAATGAGTTTTTTGGTATTGATGAAGAT
>NZ_NCFJ01000594.1:0-1452 GCF_002281105.1 Polynucleobacter sp. 35-46-11 | reverse complement strand
CTTGCAAGAAGAGTGCATGCAAGATTGGTGGGGCGATTTACCTGCTGATCTTAAAAAACACTATGACGTGTTACTCAAAGAGTTTGGAGCCTTTGAAACTGACAAGTTCTTGATGGGTAATTACAGTCTCTTTAAGCAAAGGGGCGCTTGGACATTTTTCTTGGCTGCTTGCAAGGCTAAGGGCATTAGTCCAGTCGACGCATTAGCACAATGCTTACCCCATTTATCTTTGCCAAACCCGCTAGAAGAATTTTGGCTACGCCCTGGTACTGCAGAAGATTTACAAGTGATGCTCGATTGCTTTAGTAATGGCACTGCTACTCAAAAGAAAAGGGTGCCGCTGATTCAGAAGGCGATTTCGCTTCATGCGGCTGGAGACTCTGTCATGGAAATTGCAGATACATGGCAAAGCTGCTTCTTAACCCAAAAGCGCACTCCAGCGGACGATATCGCCAATATGTCCTCGCCCATGCAGAAGCATCTGGCTGCGACTGGTGGCGACCCGATGCAGATCACCTCCATACGAAATGCTTGGGTAGACGCCTATCAGGCATGGTTTCCTTGGCAGAATGATCAAGATGCTGATGCAATCAACACTGCTTGGTTTGCAATGAGTGAAGTCATGCTGGGTCATATGCAAAAAGCAAAAGAGTCCATGCGTGTGCGTGACTTTGATGATTTAGAGATTGGTGTGAGCCAGTTAATGGCTGATCCGTCTAATGCTGCTTATCTTCAAGCAAGACTAGATGCCAAGTACAGTCACATTCTGATTGATGAGTTTCAAGACACTAATCCGCTGCAATGGCAGATTCTGCGATCCTGGCTCGAAGGTTATGGACAAGATGGCTCACGCCCCAGCGTCTTTATTGTGGGAGATCCGAAGCAGTCGATCTATCGTT
The DNA here is from genome assembly GCF_002281105.1 of Polynucleobacter sp. 35-46-11. NCBI lineage: Bacteria > Pseudomonadati > Pseudomonadota > Betaproteobacteria > Burkholderiales > Burkholderiaceae > Polynucleobacter > Polynucleobacter sp. 35-46-11. Next base: position 553 of record NZ_NCFJ01000594.1, on the reverse strand, counting down.
TCCGGCGTGCTGACCCCAGACTATTTACTAGTGCCAAGAAGTTTTTGGAAGCGACCATGCAGGCTAGGTATTTGGAGAAGAACACCACCCGCAGAAATGCCGACGCAATCAACAATGCCGTCAACAACATCTTTTTATCCCAATCCCTCCCTACAAGTTACCAGTTCTCTAAGCAGAGTACAGATTGGAAGCCGCCATTAGAGGGTATGGCTAAACCAGAATATGCTGCCAAAGGCGAGGCAATGTTATTGCCACTGATTGAGCGCAAACAAGAGGATCAAGCTGAACGCACCGGTAGTGCTCTGGACAGTCCAATTGAGGATTTGGGACTGACTGTTGGAGTGCAACAGCGCTATTGGGAGGGTCAACAGGTAAGTCGCCTGATTCATCATGTTCTGGCAACACGCCAAGTGATTGATAAAACAGATGGCAAAGAGTATTGGCGACCAGCAAGGGCTAGTGACTTTATATTGCTCGTCAAGCGCCGAGCCTATTTGCCGCAATTTGAGCGAGCACTACGCGAAGCGGGCTTAGCTTACGACAGCTCCCGCTT
>NZ_NCFJ01000593.1:0-1453 GCF_002281105.1 Polynucleobacter sp. 35-46-11 | reverse complement strand
TAGCTATGAGATTCGACGAAATAGCCCCAATCAAGCCCCTAAGCCCCGAGCAAGCTAGACTTAAATCAATGAAAGATCGTGTCAAACGAGATCAGGAGGCTATAAAAGCTGAACGGGCTAGGCAGAAGATAAAGGTTGGGCAAGCTGAGCTAATAAAAATAAAAAGGTAGTAAAGTAATTCAAATATCTACAAGGTGCTCTATGAAATATTCAATTGTTATTTCTGGAAGTGGCGGTGATTTTGGGTGCGGCTCAATAACCGATGAACAGTATGAATTTTGGTCTGATTCAGATAATGAAGAATATTTGTCTGATGCTTTGCAGCAGAATCTTGATGAAGATCTAGTCGTTCCTGAGGGGGCGGGGATTGATGGCTACTATGACCAATATGATGATGTGGGGCATGTTTTTGGTTTGTACGAAGACTCAATATCTATTGAGATAAAGGACGAGGACGGAAAAGTATTCTTTGCTGGTTCTTATGGTGAATATCTAGACAAATACAAAGATCCAGAGGATTGCACTGAAGACTGGCCAATAGATAATGCTGATGAGTTGTATGCCCCATTCACAGAAGCTAATACTGGTGCTTTTGTTTTTTGGAGGATTTGGCAAAAAGGGGTATTCATAGATCAGATTATTGAGGTGGAGCAGTTTGAGCCTAGAAAACTGACTGTTGATTTTTGTGATGTAGAAGGAAATGCCGTAATTTCAAGTTTTGCCTATGACGGCAAACCGCTGGAAATAAATTATTCGGGCATGGATGCAAATGGATTTGAGGCTGAATTAAGTTGGAATGAGGGATAAGACAGAGGATTCTCACATCTCTGCCATATGAACTGAGTTGCCCACCGTCAAACAGGATAGAAAATCCCCACCAAGCCGCAGGATCAGTAGTTTTTTACAAGAGTTAGCTACAGTTCCCTACATTTAGACAGCGTAAAAACAGTTCCGCTATAATCTTAGCTCTTGGCCTGGTAGCTCAGTCGGTAGAGCAGAGGATTGAAAATCCTTGTGTCGGCGGTTCAATTCCGTCCCGGGCCACCAAGAAATACTAAAACCACCTTCGGGTGGTTTTTTCATTTGTTAGCTAAAGCATTAACGCAGTTCGACTTTGCCTGTCGCTGTCGTTTTAAACGACATTTACTGGGCCTCTAACCTAAGATATGTTCTGCTGATATTTCCTTTGTGTAGTTCATTAAAGTTCGCTAACTTTTCAAATTGGGGGGCATTTGATAAGCCCTTAACGGCGGCTTCAACACCCGCCATTTCCTCAGCGTATTTTTTTGTTCCATCAACAAGAAACTTCAGATAGTCGCCTGTTTGTCTCTTTGCTTTGTTTAGATCGCAAATATTGCCATGTCCAGGAACAATTACCTTTGGATTAATAGATTCAATCTGATTAAAAGCATCTAACCATGTTGAGGCATTACTTTGCGGCAAAACTCCTAAC
>NZ_NCFJ01000592.1:0-1454 GCF_002281105.1 Polynucleobacter sp. 35-46-11 | reverse complement strand
GATTGCAAAATTGGTGAGCGTTGCATTATTCACAGTGGCGCTGTTATCGGCGCAGATGGCTTTGGCTTTGCCCCAGATTTCTCGGCTACCGGTGGTGAGTGGGTCAAGATCCCGCAAACCGGTGGCGTGACAATCGGCAATGATGTTGAAATTGGCGCATCAACTACCATCGATCGCGGCGCTATGAGTGATACCGTGATTGGTGCTGGCACGAAGATTGATAATCAAGTGCAAATTGCGCATAACGTGATTATTGGTGATTGCTGTGTTATTGCTGGATGTGCGGCTATCTCAGGTAGCACAAAGATCGGCAACTTTTGTATTATTGGAGGGGCAGCGAATTTTGCAGGCCATCTCACGATTGCAGATAGAACAACCGTATCAGGCAACACCTCCATTATTCGTTCAATTACTGAGCCTGGGCAGCACTTTACTGGAGTCTATCCCTCTATGCTCCATGGTGCTTGGGAGAAAAATGCCGCCATATTGCGTGGTCTAGATAAAATACGCCAGCGCTTGCGCTTATTAGATAAATCCAAGAATTCCGAATCATAGACTAGGAAGCTTGACTGGAAGAGAGTCCAAAACCAAGCTCTATAGTATGTAATGACATTGAACTATTCTAGAAACTCAAATCAGCAGGTAAATTTATGAGCAAACCCATCGCCATCGACATTAATCAAATTTTGAAGTTATTGCCGCATCGCTATCCATTTTTATTGGTTGATCGAGTATTGGAAATTGAGCCTCGTCAGAGTATTACCGCACTGAAAAATGTCACCATGAACGAGCCGTTTTTTCAGGGACATTTTCCAGAGTTTCCAGTAATGCCTGGCGTCTTGATTATCGAAGCATTGGCACAAACAGCTGCACTGCTTACCTTTTCAGAGGTGAGGGAAGAGAATGCAATTTACTATTTTGCTGGTATTGATGGTGCTCGATTTAAGAAGCCAGTTTTGCCTGGCGATCAGTTAATCATGACTGCAAAATTAGAGCGTGAGCGTGCTGGTATCTATAAGTTTCAAGTTCAAGCTACTGTAGATGGCGAGCTGGCGGCTGAGGCGAATATTACCTGTGCAGTTCGTACGAAAGGCGCGTAATGACTCGAATTCATGCTTCTGCCATTGTGGATAGCAAGGCTGAACTTGCTAGCGATGTTGAGGTTGGGCCTTACTCTGTTATTGGCCCGAATGTCAAAATTGGTGCTGGGAGTAAAGTTGGCTCACACACGGTCATTGAGGGTTACACCACCATTGGCTCTGAAAACCACTTTGCCCACTTCGCGGCAATCGGTGGCGCACCACAGGATATGAAATACCGTGGCGAACCAACCCAGCTGATTATTGGTGATCGCAATACGATTCGTGAGTTCACTACCATTCATACGGGTACGTCTCAAGATGTGGGCATTACCCGCATTGGTAATGACAACTGGATCATGGCTTATGTACATA
>NZ_NCFJ01000591.1:0-1458 GCF_002281105.1 Polynucleobacter sp. 35-46-11 | reverse complement strand
CTGCACCAGCAGCAAATGCCTTTTAACTACCGGTCACAATGATGCAGCCAATATTGTCATCCGCATCAAAACTCAATAGCGCTGAACCTAACTCATCCATCAACTCATCGTTCAGAGCATTTAATACTTGCGGGCGATTGAGGGTAATGATGGCAACCTTGCCATCCACTTCAGTCAATATGGTGTTGTAAGTCATCGATCTCTTTCAAAAATGATTTGTTCAGCGCGGCAACAATAACCACATCTTGCCATCTTGCTTCATGCGTCCTGCTAACTCACCTGCAGCATCCCCTGATCCCCAATAGTAATCCGCTCGTACCCCACCCACAATGGCTTTACCTGTATCTTGCGCCATCACTAATTTTTGTAAGGTTTGACTACTCAAAGGTCTAGTCGTACTCAAAAATACCGGGGCGCCCAAAGGCATCGCTTTCAAATCAATAGCAATGCTACGCTCTGCTGTTAAAGGTACACCCAATGCACCATTAGGACCCAGATCAGCACTAACATTACCTGGCAACTCTTTAAAGAATACAAAACGAGGATTGGCATTGAGCATCTCCTCTACTTGGCCTGGATTACGTTTAGCCCACGCACTAATTCCCTGCATAGTGGCCTGACTACGATTAATTTCTTTACGGTCTAACAACCACTGCGCAAAAGACTTAAAGGGCTGGTCATTGGTACCGGCATAACCGAGTCGCAGCACTCGCCCATCTTCTAGACGAATTTTTCCGGAGCCTTGGATTTGCATAAATGCAGCGGCGACAGGATCCTGTACCCAGGCTATTTCAGAACCCTTCAGAACTCCAGAGCTCATCAGCTCTGCACGCGCTGGTGCAGGATTTGGCTTAGAACCTCTCCAAGCCTTGGGAAGACCGTACAAGGGAACGGTATAAGTAGCAGTTCGAGTCTGCGAGCCATTCATGACAGGCTCGTAATAACCCGTTATCAAGCCAGAATCTTTGCCAGTAGTGCTGTTACGCACTTCATATACTTGAAAATTCCCCTCGAAATATTGGCGAATGGCACGTCCATCTCGCCCTGAAACATTATTAGCTTGAGCGCAAACCTGGCGCCAATTAATCTCACTACCGCGCTTACGCAAGGCATCACAGCTCTTCAGCCAAGCCGGCCAAGCCTGCGTTAAATCATCCCCTTGCCAACCAGGCAAGTCTTGCCACGAAGCAGATTGAAAGCTAGCGATCGGAGAGTTGTAAGGAGATGGGGCGTTTCCACTGGAGCGATAACCAGATCCACGAGTCGAAGGTGTAGAGCAAGCAGTCAATAAGCTAACGATGCTGATAACGAATACACTGCAAAGAAGAATGCGTGAAGTAGTGTTGCGACTAATTAATCTGGATATAGAAATCATGATTGCCAATTTACTCGATGAATACCCCATGATCTTGTTTGCTGTGGAGGGGGGCATTGCTCTAGCTCTCCTGCTCTTTATTG
>NZ_NCFJ01000590.1:0-1461 GCF_002281105.1 Polynucleobacter sp. 35-46-11 | reverse complement strand
TAATCGTTCAGTTAGCGCCAACACCTCTCAACTATTTAGGCGCCGAATCGCTTGCAGGTTATGGTGCGGTTATCACTGCATTTATGGGGGCGCTTCATTGGGGCGCTAATCTTCATACTCTCGGAAAAAATCCACCCGGTGATCGCTGGGAAGATCGCAATGCTTGGATCTGGGGAGTGATTCCAGCCCTTGTTGCTTGGCTTGCACTTCATGTCTATATACCCGTAGGCTTGGTCATTCTGGCTTCAGCATTAATTATCCAACGCAATATTGATAAAGAGACTTATCAATACTATTTTTCTAGCGAAGAAGCTTGTGGGGCTTTTATGACTATCCGCAACCGCTTAACCTTTGTAGCAGCAAGCTGTTTAATTTGGGCTGCTTTAGTGATTTTGTTTGTTCAAAACTAATTCGTATAGAGATGGGTAAACTTTTTGACCAAGACCCACCGCCTCCATTAGCAGAGGCACTACGCCCTCAGTTAATCAAGGAAGTTATTGGTCAAACCCATTTATTGGCGGCAGGCAAGCCACTTCAGTTAGCCTTTGCCTCTGGCAAGCCGCACTCGATGATTTTATGGGGGCCACCCGGCGTTGGTAAAACTACTCTAGCTAGACTATCTGCCAAAGCATTTGAGCGAGAATTTATTGCCATCTCTGCAGTATTAGCGGGTGTAAAAGAAATTCGGGAAGCCATCGAACAAGCTCAACGAAGCATGTCGGAGCAAGGTAAGCAAACTATTTTGTTTGTCGATGAGATCCATCGCTTTAATAAAAGTCAGCAAGATGCATTACTGCCGCATGTTGAGTCTGGGCTCTTTACTTTTATCGGTGCCACTACTGAAAATCCGTCGTTTGAGGTGAATTCCGCCCTACTGTCTCGTGCGCAAGTCTACGTACTGAAGTCCTTGAATTCAGATGAGCTTCAACAGCTTTTTGAGCGTGCGCGTTCTTATGCAATGCCTGATATTGCTTTCGATGCTACCGCAATCAGCACTCTCATTAGCCATGCAGATGGAGATGCTCGCCGTCTCCTCAATCTGATTGAGCAAGTCCATAACGCATTATCTGCGCCCAATTCTTCAGCGAAGCATATTGATCAAGCTTTTATTGAAAATGCCATGACTATTCAAGCTCGGCGTTTTGATAAAGGTGGGGATTATTTTTATGACCAAATCTCGGCATTGCACAAATCCGTACGAGGCTCCAACCCTGATGCTGCACTCTATTGGTTATGTCGTATGCTTGATGGTGGCGCTGACCCTCGCTATTTAGCTAGACGAATCATTCGAATGGCCTGGGAAGATATCGGGCTAGCAGATCCACGTGCCATGCAGCTGGCAAATGATGCTGCACAAACCTATGAGCGCTTAGGATCACCCGAAGGAGAGCTCGCCTTAGGTCAAGCAGTGATTTACTTAGCCGTAGCGGCTAAGAGCAATGCCAGTTATAAAGCGTTTAA
>NZ_NCFJ01000589.1:0-1461 GCF_002281105.1 Polynucleobacter sp. 35-46-11 | reverse complement strand
GGCGCATAGCTTGGGAGAGAATCCACTATTGAGAAGGTGTTTCACGATCTCAGTAACGTGGGTATTTTCCTGTTGGATATTTCCCCAGAAATTGCCGGCAACATGCGATTGCAGTAAGTATTTGACTTCACTGATCTCAGAAAGCAGCTTTTCTACTTTAGGTGAACTGCCTGATTCAAATATATTCGAGACTGCTGGGGCGGCAGGCACTGCAGGTGTAACGGCCGCAACAGGCGTATTTGCTTTTTGTAATCCGGCTTCCGAGATGCGATGCGCCTGAGCCGCATTGAGAGCTGAAACTCTAGCCGCATTGAGAGCTGCAACATCTTGCGCTGCTTTTGCATTAGCTGCAGCAGAGGCATTAAATATCGCGTCATTATTGGACGGATTGATCACGCTGCTATCACTGCGCTGAATACGTTCAGCGTTATTAAAGGAGGTTGGTAAAAATGCTTCTGCACCAGGAGCTCTGACAGAGCGACCCGCTCTAGCTGGGTTACGTCTTAAGCTGCCCGCAGGAATTTCGCCATACGGTTTTGTTGCGGGGGCTTGGGCGCGACGGGCAATGGCATTCTCAAACTTGTCTGACAGACCAGATTGAGCCATCGATCTTTCTGAAAAAGGGCTGGCTTCACTACTAAGGGCATCGAGCGATTCAGAACGTGTGGATAGATTGGCCAAATCTTGTGAAGTAATAGCAATAATTTCTACGCCTTGGTCGGTGTCTTTCGTGGAAAGCACCATAGCGTCAGAACCCAATTCTGTACGAATCAGCTTTAACGCATCAGCGGTATTGGCTGCAATAAATTTTTGGGGGCCCATGCTTAAACTCCGGAGTAGATCTCTTTAATAGTGATTTTAGGGGTTTTTGCCCGTTTGGGAACAAAGAACCTTGAAGAAAGCCAGATTGGAGGTTGGTGGTAGCTCACTTAATGCCAATACCACCGCCTGAGGGCAGACCCTGCGAGCAATTCTGGAGATGGTGGTTCTGGTCCGTGTGCCGCTGACAATGACTGGCGGCAGGTTTTGGTTCTCCATCTCCTGAACGCCTCTGATAACCTCTTCCCCAAACATCCGGGCTAAGGAGGGTTCAATCAGTCCATCCGGAGCAATGGCCCCAGCACCAATCGACTGCTCAATGAGGCGCTCAAACTCTGGCTGAATTCCCAATACTTGATAGTTATTGCCATCACCTAAGACATCTTGAACGATCGTGCGACGCAGAGCATAACGAATATGCGGCAAGATCTCTAAAGGATCATTGAGTTTGCCCGCATATTCACTAGAGATTTCCAAAATGGTGCGCAGATCTTTGATAGGAACATTTTCTTCCAGCAGTAATTGCAAGATACGCTGCAGCTGTGCCACGGTAACAATTTTCGGAATGACGTCCTCAACCAATTTGGGGTAACTCATCTTGAAGTGATCAAGTAGGTCTTGGGTTTCTTGGCGACCTAATAG
>NZ_NCFJ01000588.1:0-1462 GCF_002281105.1 Polynucleobacter sp. 35-46-11 | reverse complement strand
AACTCGAAGTAGCTGAACTACTTGGTGAAGAAGCTTCTCAATACGAAAAGAATCGCGACACCCTGGATGTGTGGTTTGATTCTGGCACTACGCACTGGCATGTCATTCGCGGCTCACACCGCAATGAGCTCTATCGCCCAGAAGCCGAAAATGCAGACGGTCGTTTAGCTGACTTGTACCTTGAAGGCTCGGATCAACATCGCGGCTGGTTCCATTCTTCCCTGCTTACTGGCGCCATGCTCAATGGCAAACCACCTTATAAAGCGCTGTTGACGCACGGCTTTACCGTTGATGGCCAAGGTCGCAAAATGAGTAAGTCTGTGGGCAACGTGATTGCCCCGCAGCAGGTTGCTGATAAGTTGGGTGCCGAGATTATTCGCTTATGGGTCGCATCCACCGATTATTCCGGTGAGATGACGATCTCTGATGAAATTCTGAAACGTGTCGTAGAAAGCTACCGTCGCATCAGAAATACATTGCGCTTCTTATTGGCCAATCTATCAGACTTTGATCCTAGCAAGCATGCAATGTCTGCAAGCGAATGGCTAGAAATTGATCGCTATGCTGTAGCACTTGCCAACCAATTGCAGCAAGATGTTCAAGCACACTACCGGGCCTATGAGTTCCAGCCCGCTGTAGCTCGCATGCTCACTTTCTGCTCAGAAGACTTGGGTGGCTTTTACTTAGATATTCTGAAAGACCGCCTATACACCAGCGCTCCGGATTCGAAAGAACGTCGTGCAGCGCAGAATGCCCTCTTCCACATCACGCGTAACCTGCTTAAGTGGCTTGCTCCATTCCTCTCCTTTACCGCTGAGGAAGCCTGGTTATCGCTCCCACACGGTGCAAATGAGAGGCTAAGTGAATCCATCTTCATGGAAGAGTTTGGTGCTTTCCCAGAAATCGCCCACGCTACTGAACTCCTTGCCAAATGGAATCGCATTCGAGAAATTCGTTCCGAAGTGACCAAAGCAATTGAGATTGAACGCGAAGCGGGTAACGTCGGCTCATCCCTGCAGGCTGAACTCACAATCAAAGTAGGCGACATCGATTTCGCCATCTTGCATTCTTTGGAAGATGATTTGCGCTTTGTAACCATCACCTCTAGTGCCAATATCGAGCTGAGCAATGCAGGTCTTGAGGTTCTCGTTCGCGGCAGCCAATACAAGAAATGTGGTCGTTGCTGGCATCACACTCAAGATGTTGGTGCCAATACCGAGCATCCAGAGTTGTGTGATCGCTGTATCAGCAATCTCTTTGGGGATGGCGAATCTCGCTTATTTGCATAAAGAAGAGATTCACAGACTAATCCATATATGAACCCAAACACGTCCTTTCTCCGTTATCTAGCAATTGCAGTTGTAACGCTATTGCTAGATCAACTGAGTAAATGGTCTGCATTGAGCAATCTACAGCTAGGAGTGCCCGAGCCTGTTTTGCCATTTATGAACTGGCTTTTGCT
>NZ_NCFJ01000587.1:0-1462 GCF_002281105.1 Polynucleobacter sp. 35-46-11 | reverse complement strand
TATTTACAAGCAGTTCTCTCCAGACTTCTTTGATTTGATCGTGATTGATGAGTGTCATCGCGGCAGCGCCTCTGAAGATTCAGCTTGGCGTGAGATTTTGGATTACTTTTCCTCTGCCACACACATTGGCTTAACAGCCACACCAAAAGAAACTAAGGAAATATCAAGCATTACTTATTTCGGCGATCCTGTTTACAGCTACTCACTAAAACAGGGAATTGAAGATGGTTTCCTTGCCCCGTATAAAGTAATCCGGATTGATATCGATAGGGATCTCCAAGGCTGGAGACCCAGCGCTGGGCAAGTAGATAAACGTGGTCAATTAATCGAAGATCGCATCTACAACCAGAACGATATGGATCGAACCCTGGTCCTGGAAAAGCGTACAGAGCTGGTCGCAAAGAAAATAACTGAATTCTTAACGGCTACTGATCCATTCGCCAAGACTATCGTATTTTGTGATGACATTGATCACGCAGAGCGTATGCGTCAAGCCCTGGTCAATCTAAATCCAGAGCGAGTCAAAGAAAATCGCAAGTACGTCATGCGCATTACCGGTGATGAGCAAGAAGGCAAGGCTGAGCTTGATAACTTCATTAACCCAGAAGAACGTTACCCAGTAATTGCTACAACCTCTAAGCTAATGACTACTGGTGTAGATGCACAAACCTGCAAGCTAGTTGTGCTTGATCAACATATCAAGTCTATGACCGAATTCAAGCAGATGATTGGGCGTGGTACCCGCATTAACGAAGATTACGACAAGTACTGGTTCACCATCATGGACTTTAAAAAGGCTACTGAGCTTTTTGCTGATGAGGCATTTGATGGCCCGCCAATTGTTATCTATGAGCCTGGGGTTGATGATCCCCCGGTTCCTCCAGTGGAGCCGCCAATGCCTCCCGGAGTTGAGTCACCCGTTCCTCCAGAGCCCCCTGGCTTTCCTCCTGGACCAGAGGATGTAAGAGCTAAATACTTTGTGGGTGATGTAGAGGTTCAGGTTATTGCCGAACGGGTTCAGTATTACGGACCCGAAGGTAGGTTGATTACAGAGTCCCTAAAGGACTACACCCGTAAAGCAGTTCGAAAAGACTACTCAACGCTAGATCAATTCCTAAAGAGATGGACTTCTGCCGAGCGCAAGGCCGCTGTTATTAAGGAGCTCGAAGAGCATGGTCTCTTACTGGAGGCATTGGCGAACGAAGTTAATAAAGACTGCGATGCTTTTGATTTAATCTGCCATGTAGCATTTGATCAGCCTGCATTGACTCGTAGAGAGCGTGCAGATCAAGTCAAAAAACGTAACTATTTCACAAAGTATGGCGAACAAGCCCGCAAGGTTCTCGAGGCCTTACTTGAAAAATACGCAGATACCGGTATCGAGAATATCGACGATATTAAGATTCTGACCCTAGACCCATTTAGTAAAATGGGCACAGCCAGCGAGCTTGTATCAGCCTTT
>NZ_NCFJ01000078.1:0-8706 GCF_002281105.1 Polynucleobacter sp. 35-46-11 | reverse complement strand
CCCTGCTCCATCCGACGCTCAACACCCCAAAAAGACCAACCCAGGACTGTTTGTGCGGGAGGTGAGTGTCTTTAAGCGCTAGGGTAATTTATTAAGTTTTGAACCTAGTAATGATACCAGTTTTGCGTATAAACCCTTGGATTCCCAGCCAATTGGGCTTAGAAGGTAATAAGCCCCTCAGTCTTGCGACCGAGGGGCTTATTTTGACTAAAACTGGGCTAACTTTAGGACTTTGCGCTTTGCTCGATGATGGTCTTAATTTGAGCCAAAACAGTCTGGTCTTCCATGGTGCTGATGTCACCAGGATCGCGCCCTTCAGCAACTGCCTGGAGCGCCCGACGAACAATCTTGCCAGAGCGCGTCTTAGGCAATGCGGTAACAACATAAACACGACCTGGACGAGCAATCGCGCCTAGGGTAGTGTCCACAGTTTTCATGCATTCCGCTTCTAGGGTGGCTGTATTTGAGGAATCCTTCGGAATCACAAAGGCAATCGCAGCCTGGCCCTTGAGTTTGTCTTCAATACCCACCACTGCAACTTCAGAGATATTTGGATGACTAGAAATACTCTCCTCGATCTCACGAGTACCCAATCGGTGGCCAGCAACGTTAATCACGTCATCAGTACGACCCAAGATAAAGAAGTAACCGTCTTTATCTTTAATACCCCAGTCAAAGGTGGAGTAAATGGTCTTACCCGGAATGGTTTCCCAATAAGTGCTAACAAAACGCTTGTCATCATCCCATACCGTTTGCATGCAACCCGGAGGCAAAGGTCCTTCAATCGCAATAACGCCCTTCTGATCAGGGCCCAACTCTTCAGATGTTGCATCATCGAGCAGCTTCATATTGTAACCAAATGAAGGGACGCCTGGTGAACCACATTTATGTGGCATGACTTCTACACCACGCTGAATTGCCAGCATTGGCCAACCCGTTTCTGTCTGCCAATAGTTATCCACGATCGGTTTATTAATGGCTCCATGAATCCATGTCGCGGTTGGTTCATCCAAGGGCTCACCCGCCAAGAACAAGGCGCGTAAACTCGACAAATCATATTTGGTTAAGAACACGGGGTCTTGTTTCTTGAGGACGCGAACCGCAGTTGGTGCAGAGAACATGACTGACACTTTGTACTTCTCGACCAGTTCCCACCAGATACCAGCATCAGGACGCAATGGCGTACCTTCATACATGATGGTTGCCATGCCGTTTAGCAATGGCGCGTAAATGATGTAGCTATGCCCCACTACCCAACCAATGTCAGACGTACAGAACATCGTTTCACCAGGATTGCCGCAGAAAATATGCTTCATGGTTGAAGCTAATGCCACTGCATAACCACCGGTATCACGTTGGACTCCCTTTGGTTTACCAGTCGTACCGGAGGTATACAGGATGTATGAAGTGTGAGTTGCATCAACCCACTCAATTGGAACCAAATCATTGAGATGCTTTTGGCGCTCAGTGGTGTAATCCAAATCGCGACCTACAACGGTAGTGAATTCAGTCAGACCACGATTCACGATTAATACTTTTTCTGGTTTATAGGTCGCCAGTGTGATGGCCTCATCTAGCAGGGGCTTATATGGAACCGGTTTACCGCCACGCGCACCCGCTTCTGCAGTCACAATCATTTTTGGTTTTGCATCATCAATACGGGATGCCAAGCTGTGTGATGCAAAGCCGCCAAACACCACAGAGTGAATTGCACCAATACGTGCACATGCCAGCATTGCGAAACACGCTTCAGCAATCATCGGCATGTAGATCAATACACGATCGCCCTTTTTGACGCCGTTGGCTTTGTAGATTGCAGCCATACGATTGACTTCTTCGTAGAGCTCTTTAAATGTGTACGCCTTTTCTAGGCCTGTTTCTGTTGAAACAGCAACCAGAGCAATTTGATCTGGACGATCCTTAAGGTGGCGGTCCACAGCGTTGTAGCAAAGGTTGGTTAAGCCACCTTCAAACCATTTGGCAAACGGGGGGTTTGCGTAATCCAGAACTTTATTAAAAGGCTTTTCCCAATGAATAAGTTTTGCCTGCTCTCCCCAGAATCCATCTGGGTCTTTAATGGAGCGTTCGTGTTCTGATTTATAGGACATGGTCAACCTAAATAAGTAAATTAAAGTGTCTGGGATTACTGAATCTTGCCAACTCCTTTGCTGCTTGAAACCTTAGCAGTAGAGCTAGTTGCATGCGCAGAACCATTTTTCGCAGATTTTGCAAGCCCTGTCGATGCGGATTTATGCTGAGATGCAGCATTAATTTTGGAAGATTTACCCTTAGTTGAAGCTTTTGACGGCTTTGCTTGTGAACATTTTGCCCCTTTTGCACATTTTTTACCCGCTGCTTTTGGCTTATCCAGGCTGAGGCTGCCATTTTCAGCCATTGCCAATGGAATATCCCCGGAGCGCTGACTAGTTTTAGGGATCAAAACGGTTGATCCGGCCCGAATTCGCATGCCCTTAGGAATGGCATTGACCTCCCTAAGAGCATCCACATTAACGCCTAGCGTTTTAGCGGCCTTATCCACTGGCTCCGTTTTAGTCACCCGAACAGCAGTCCAAGAAGATAGTGGTTTGGTGTACTTCTTGAGATTTTCTTGGAAGATTTCCGCATGCCCGAACGGCAGCAAAATCTGTTGATTGGCATTGCTGAGGATTACTGGCTTATTAAAGGATGGGTTCAGACTATGGAACTCATCTTGCGGAATCTCAGACAACTTAATCGCTAGATCTACATCGATATCACTACCCACATCCACCGCCACAAAATAGGGGTGATTTTCTAACTCAGGCAAAACAATACCGTAGGCCTGAGGATCTAAAACAATCTGCCGGTAAGCCATCAACTTAGGTACGTAGTTCCGCGTCTCATTGGGCATTTTGAGGCTCAGATAATCTGTCGGGAGTCCTGCGGCTAAATTACGCTTTTGCGCTTTAGCAATATTCCCCGCGCCCCAGTTATAGGCGGCTAAAGCGAGATCCCAGCTACCAAACTGCTTATGCAATCGCTGAAGGTAATCCAATGCAGCATCGGTTGATAGCAATACATCTCGCCGCTCATCCCTAAACACGTTTTGCGTCAACTGAAAATCTTTACCGGTTGCCGGCATAAATTGCCACAAGCCCATCGCCTTAGCGCTAGATTTCGCATTGGTGACAAATGCGCTCTCAACAAATGGGAGCAATGCAATCTCTGTCGGCATATTTCGGGCATTGACTTCTTGCACGATATAAAAGAGATAGCGTGATGAACGGGCCATTGAGCGATGAACATAGTCGGGGCGTGCACTCAACCAACGCACTTGCTCAATCTCCAGCGGGGTGTTCATGGGCTCCATTTCAAAGCCATCCCGAATGCGAATCCACAAATTACTTGATGGAGCATACATATCACTGACAGACTGACTCTTTAAGTCGACCCGCTTTGCTTTTGCTGCACGTGAATCTTTTGCAGGAGGTGCATCAGAGGACCAATCTCCAGTACTTGCACAACCTGAGAGTACGGCAATCAGTAATATTGCCGCAAAGCGCCACAACATCAGAACCGATCCTTCCAGGCGCGTACTACTGCCAAGACATGCGCAGGGGTCGGCAAGGACTTTTCACCTGAGACCTCAACTGCCGCGTCGATGACAGCTTGTTGATCACAGCGCATGAATGGGTTGACTTGAAGCTCTTGTCCAATAGTCGTTGGCAAGGTCGGTAGATGTTGATCGCGCAGAGCCTTAGCAGCTTCTGCCCAGGTAATCAGATTCGCATTATTAGGTTCAACCGCTAAAGCAAACCGGATATTAGATAAGGTGTATTCATGAGTGCAATACACCAAGGTATTTTTTGGTAACGCGATGAACTTAGCAAGAGACTGACTCATCTGCGTTGGAGTGCCCTCGAATAAGCGGCCACAACCAGAGGCAAATAGGGTATCGCCACAAAACAGCATGGGCTCGACGACGTTAGCCTGCATATTTGCAAAGTAAGCAATGTGACTCAAAGTATGGCCGGGTACCTCGTACACCTCAAAACTAATACGTGGTGCAACCACTTCAATCTTGTCGCCTTCCATCATGGCATTCGTACAGCCTGGAATATCAATACTTGCAGGACCATAAACAGGAACTTGAACACCCAAAAACTCTAATAAGTTCAATATGCCGCCAGTGTGGTCAGCATGATGATGTGTAATTAGAATGCCAGTTAGCGTCAGATTTTTTTGTTCGAGATATTGCAGAACTGGGGCAGCATCACCCGGATCTACGATCAGAGCCGATTGACCATCATGGATACACCAGATGTAATTGTCATCAAATGCCGGTATCGGCCAAACCTGCAATAAAGTATTCTTCACCATAGACCGATGATACCAACCCTACCCTCCCCATCTCAGATGCCTGCACCACCATGGAGTTCATGGGAAAAGTGGCTGCAATCACCTCCTGGACGCTATGTTCTTGCCTGGGAGCAAAAATGCTTCAATCAAATCGTGGCTGATGTCTTTGGTTTTTATGCCGTACAAATCGGTTTACCCCAAATCAATACCTTGGCAGAAAACCGCATGCCTTTGCATGCCCTGCTTATTCACTCCAATGACCGCCAAAAACAGGCTAGTCAATTTAACTGGCATCAAGTTGAGGGCAATGCGATTGAGCTGCCCTTTGCCTCTGAAACTATCGATTTATTGGTGCTGCCACATGTTTTGGAGTTTGCCGCAGATCCCCATCAAATTCTACGAGAGGCTGAACGCGTCTTGCGCCCTGAGGGCCGCTTAATTATTTCGGGCTTTAATCCCGCCAGTCTTTGGGGTATGCGCCAATATCTCAGCAGATTGATTGGCAACCCTTATCTGCCAAGAGATGGTCAATTTATTAGCCTCCTCAGAATTAAAGATTGGTTGCAGCTCTTGAACTTCTCATTAGATCGAGGCCATTTTGGGTGCTACAAACTCCCACTCAGCGGCGAATCAGGTATGGCCAGAATGGACTTTATGGAGCCCGCAGGCAACCGTTGGTGGCCTATTTTTGGGGCTGTTTTCTTGGTCTCAGCTATTAAGCGCCAGCAAGGTATCCGCCTCATTGGACAAGTCCAGGGCTTGCGCATCCCAGCAATGACCCAATTAAGCCCAGCAGCCGAAAGCCGGCAGAATTTGGCAAATGGCCAAGACAAAGTAAATTAACGGTATGCCCCACACCAAATCCCTCCCCCATATTGTTATTTATACCGATGGCGCCTGCAAAGGCAATCCCGGGCCTGGTGGCTGGGGTGCGGTTTTACGCTCGGGCGGCCATGAGAAGCATTTACACGGGGGCGCAGAGCACACAACCAATAACCGCATGGAAATTAGTGCGGTGATTCATGCACTGCGAGCCCTCAAACAAACTAGCTCAGTAGAACTTTGGACGGACTCCCAATATGTTCAAAAAGGTGTAACTGAGTGGCTAGAAGGTTGGAAAAAAAGAGGCTGGAAGACTGCCAGCAAGGATCCCGTCAAAAATGCGGATTTATGGCAAGAATTAGACGCCCTCATCCCTGACCACAAAATCTCTTGGCATTGGGTGCGCGGACACAATGGCCATCCGGGAAATGAGCTCGCAGACCTCCTGGCAAACAAAGGTGTAGAGGAGTTTCTGCCCTAGGCTGAATCAGCCTTGGGATGCCCGTTTTTAGCGGTCTTATGAGAGAATGAACCGATTCAAAGCTGGTACAGATTTCACCGCTAAACCCATACAGAACCAAGAAAAACTCCGAGACCGTGTCAAAAATTGAATCAGCACTCGATAAAGTAGTTGCCAAGTTGCCCTTACTCAAAAACACGATAAAGGCACGCTTATGCACTCTTTGGCAAAAAGCCTCCCCATATCTTGGTACGGTCAAAAAATTAGATTACGCAACAGCAAAGGAATTCGCACTTAAGTACAAGTGGCGCATTTTGGCTGTACTGGTTGTTTTATATGCGGGCTCCAAGACATTAGATTACTTCTTCCCCGCTACCGGCAAAACGGGTGGACCACAAACCATTACGAGCGTCGTGGTGGAGAAAAAAGACATTCCGTTAATTATTGAGGCAACTGGCACGATCATCTCCAGCAGTATTGTGGATATTCGCCCAATGACTACCAATACTGTGAAAACGATTCACGTCAAAGATGGGCAGGAAGTTAAAGAAGGCGAACTCCTCTTTACTCTGGATGATCGTAATGATCGCGCCAACTATGAGAAATTAAAAGCATTAGCAGACGATGCTCAGAAACAATACTTGCGCGCCAAAGAGTTAGTCGCCAAAAACTTCATCTCTAAGGCAGGCCTGGAGACCTCTCTGGCTAATGCAAAATCAGCTCAAGCTGCTGCACGCTCAGCTCAAGTGCAACTCTCCTTTGACTCCATTCGCTCACCTATTGCGGGTCGTGCAGGTATTGTGAATGTGTTCCCAGGATCCTTAGTGCAAGCAAGCAATATCGTCACAACCGCAACTAGCTCAACAGCAACCTCTAGCGTTGGCTCTATGGTGACAATTACCCAACTGAATCCGATCAACGTTCAATTTGTTGTGCCTGAGAAAGATATTCCTTTGTTAATGGAAGGCAAACAGGCTGATGCGCCACTCAAAGTCAAAGTCAGCGTTGGCAATGATGCCAAAGCCATTTATGAAGGCGAAGTGCTTGTAATCGATAACCAAGTCGACCCCAGCATTGCAGCAGTGCGAGTGCGCGCTCAAATTCCGAACGAGAAGATGACTTTATTGCCCGGGCAATTTGCTCGCGTCTCATTAAATGCCAACACCCTCAAAGACGCTATTGCAGTGCCATCTGAAGCAATCGTAATTAGCCCTAAGGGGCGACTGGTGTACGTTGTAGATAAGGATGACAAAGTACAGTCCAAGCCTATTAAAGTCGTTTATGAATATCAAGGCACTTCAGTGATTTACGGGATCGAAGCCGGTGACCGAGTTGTTGTAGAGGGCAAGCAAAACTTGCGTCCTGGCAGCAAAATCAGAGAAGCAAAGAAACCAAGTGCTGCATCCGCTCCAGCTAAAGTAGCGGCTCCTGCCCCAGAGAAAAAATGACGCTTTCTGAGTTATGTATTAGGCGGCCCGTCATGACGGTGTTGCTGTCGATTGCAACCGTGATTGCCGGCACAGTCGCGTATTTCAAGATTCCGGTTGCTGCACTTCCTAGCTTTAATACGCCCATCATTTCTGTTAGCGCTAGCCTTCCTGGGGCTGCTCCAGAAAATATGGCCTCCTCTGTGGCGCTGCCATTGGAAAAAGAGTTCTCGACCATTGATGGCATCAAAGTCATTAGCTCCACCAATACACTTGGCAGCACCAGCATCACCCTCGAATTTAATAATGACCGCGATATTGATAAAGCCGCAGTAGATGTGCAAGCGGCATTACTAAGAGCTCAAAAGCGCCTGCCGATTGAAATGACGGTGCCGCCGTCTTATCGCAAGATTAATCCCGCCGATACCGCCGTCCTCGTCATTCGCATGAGTTCTCCCTCGATGAGCCTCTCCGAAATTAATGCGTATGCTGAAAATTTATTGGCGCCCTCCATCTCGACCATCACAGGTGTTTCACAAGTTCAGGTTTATGGCGCTAAGCGTTACGCTGTTCGTGTCAGCGTTAGGCCAGATGCCTTAGGCAATCGCAATATCACCATGGAAGAATTGGCCCTTGCAATCAATAAGGCCAACACCAATAGCCCCGTAGGCACCCTAGACGGCCCACGCCAACTGATTACGATTTATGCCAACCCTCAATTAGTTAAGGCAGAAGAATTTAGCAACCTAGTCATTGCTCAGCGCAATGGCCTGCCCGTATATCTTCGCGATGTTGCAGATGTGCAAGAAAGTTTTGAGGATGTGAGAACCTTTGCCACATCAGCCGGCGAACGCTCGATTGCGATTGGTATTTTGCGACAACCCAATGCCAATACGGTAGAGCTTGTCAAAGCAATCAAAAAGTTGCTCCCTACTTTTCAAGAGCAAATGCCAGCGTCTATCAAATTAACGCTGATTAATGATAGATCTCTATCGATCATTGAGGCGATTCATGATGTCAATGTGACCCTGGCATTAACCATTCTGTTAGTTGTTCTCGTGATATTCCTATTCTTAAAAAGAATATCGGCAACCCTGATCCCCTCGATCAGCCTTCCCATCTCCCTGATCGGCGCATTCTTTTTGCTGTACTTTATGGGCTACAGCTTAGATAACATTTCCTTACTTGGAATTACTCTTGCAGTTGGGCTGGTAGTTGACGATGCCATCGTGGTTCTTGAGAACATCATGCGCTACATCGAGCAAGGCATGGACCCACTGAAGGCGTCACTCAAGGGCAGCAAAGAGGTGGGATTTACCATCATCTCCATCTCTATTTCATTGGTTGCAGTATTTATTCCGCTTTTCTTTATGGCGGGCCCTATCGGCCTTCTCTTTAGAGAGTTTGCCGTAGTGGTTTCACTTTCTATTTTAGTCTCTGCAGTAGTCTCCCTTACTGTGGTTCCCTTGCTTTGTAGTCGCTTTCTTCCCAAACCTGGAGAGCACCCAACAGAATATGCCATCACGAAAAAGTTTGATCGCATCTTTGAGTACACGCTTAAAAAGTACATTCAATACTTAGATCTAGCCCTAGCCAATCGCAAAAAAGTCTTGTGGGGTGCGGTTGCCTCCTTCTTTATCACAATTGCTCTTTTTGTAT
>NZ_NCFJ01000586.1:0-1466 GCF_002281105.1 Polynucleobacter sp. 35-46-11 | reverse complement strand
TTAGCTTCTGCAAAATTATAACCTTCAAATAATGCATCAAAGACTGGCTTAGTGATCACATGCTGGGCAAGCATTTCAATGATCTCGCCGTCGCCAAGGCTATCATTTAAATCGCCACGCAATTCAGTTGCAAAACTGCTGAAAGCTTCACGCTCTGCGATATTATTTGGATTTTCCAGAATAGTCGTGATGCGTGTGATGTGGGTCTGGGCGATCTTGGCAATATCATTTGCCCAGTCCTCCCAATGGTGACGATTACCGACTTTTTGAACCAGCTTGGCGTAGATAGCACGTTCAATTTCACCAATTTCGAATTGCATGGTGGCTTGGGCTTCGGCTGGGTCATGTCGATGAGGTAGAGAGCCGATACCAAAGCTACCTTTTCCAGCGATTGGTTTTTTGACATTCAGTGCTTTGGCTTGACGAGTTGGAACTTTGTCTGTGATGGCGACAACTTCCATCTTACTGGGGTCTTTGCCTATCAAATCAAGTTTGTTCACCATGGCGTCAAAACGGTCATCATGTGACCGCAAGGCTTGCAGAACCTGCCACACCACCGAGAAGGTCTTGTTGTCATTCAGCGCCTCATGAGCTTCCAAGCCGTCAGGAATAACTACTGGAAGAATGACATAGCCACGCTTTTTGCCAGGTGCATTACGCATAACCCTGCCAACACTTTGAACCACATCAATTTGAGAATTGCGCGGCGTTAAAAAAAGCACCGCATCAAGAGCTGGAACATCTACGCCTTCGGATAAACAGCGGACATTACTCAAGATGCGACATGTTTGATCGGGTGTTTCAGCCTTTAGCCAATCTATTTTTTCTTCTTTAAGGCTGGCATTCATACCACCGTCAACGTGATTTGCTTCGCAGATAAGGCGAGTAGTGGGGTCAATCTCTTCCTTTTCCTGATAGGCTTCCACGACCTTTTGGAACATGTTGGCGATGTTCTTGGAACTCACCTTGTGGACCCTGGCTTTTGTCGGAATTTCGATGACCTGGCAGAATGCTACCGCACGCTTCATGGCATCGGTATCGCCGTTTAGGTCTTCAACCAACCCCTGTTTCGCGAGAGCTTTCCAGCAACCCACAATCTTTCCAGCATCATCCACTTTTAGTTGGTTGTCGTCGTCTTTCAAAAGCGATTGTAGCCGATGGCTAATATGCTTTGCATCTACCGATAGGACAATAACTTTGTAATCGACCAAAAGACCGCGCCTGACAGCCTCGCTGAAAGTGATTACATAAAACTCTTTCCCAAAGAGGGTTTCATCATCCATTGAGCAAAGCGCAATGCTCTCTCTTTCGGCGCTGGCTTTGGCATTATCCCCATAGATACGGGGCGTAGCAGTCATGTATAGCCGCTTTGCAGAGCGAATGTAGGCAGCGTTGTGGACCCGAACAAACGCACTCTCGTCTGGCTCATCGCCGCCATAGATAGCGCCGGTGCTCCGGTGCGCTTC
>NZ_NCFJ01000585.1:0-1468 GCF_002281105.1 Polynucleobacter sp. 35-46-11 | reverse complement strand
CCATTGCCAAGCATCATTCTCCACTGGTTGACAGTCTGCGCTGTTGTTGTGGCTTACATTACTAGCGGAGATCCTACAGATACTCACAGCACAACCGATGTCATTTTGGGGCAAATACATGTCGCCTCAGGTTTATTGGTTATACCGCTAGTATTTTTGCGTTTATTTTTTAAGGTGTATCTAGGTTCGCCCAAGTCGCAACCAGGGTCGAGCTTATGGCACCTGTTGGTCTCTACTGTTCAAGGGGCGCTATATCTTTTGATGCTACTTGTTCCGCTTGCTGGTTTGATATTGCTGATGAGTAAAACACAAAACTATGTATTTGCAGGCATCACATTGCCGTTAATAAAGATATCAAGCATTTGGTTTTCTTGGCTAGGTGACGTACATCCATTTTTGGGAAATGCCTTAGTTATCTTGGCCGGCATTCATGGCCTAGCAGCTCTTTGGCATCACTATTGCCTACGTGATCATACGCTTAAATCAATGCTCCCATGGACGCGTTAATTAGCCGATTCAGTTTATTGGCACGATCATAAGAGGCTTGCAAAAATCCTTACAACTAAGGTTGAGCTAAGTATTGAGGCTCAAACTAACCACATTAAAAACTATTTAAAGATAAAAAATGAGCGCTATACAAACTAGTAAGTCAAGCCATGGGATTGGGAAAATGTTAAATAAGGTTCCCGAAGTGACATTAGCCTTTTGGGTGATCAAGATTATGTCTACTACAGTGGGTGAAACTGTTGCAGACTTTTTGGCTGTGAATATTGGCTGGGGCCAAGGGATTACTAGGGTAGTTATGGGCGTGCTTCTGACTATCGCCTTATTTTGGCAATTTCGTACTCGGCGTTTCACACCATGGATTTACTGGCTAACCGTAGTTTTAGTGAGTGTGGTGGGGACCCAGATTACCGATTTACTAACTGATGGCTTGGGTATAAGTCTTTATATCAGTACCACTGCATTTGCAATATTACTCAGTGCAATTTTTGCAATCTGGTATCGAGTGGAGCACTCACTCTCGATTCATGAGATTTCTACAAGGCGTCGCGAAGGATTTTACTGGGCAGCGATTTTATGTACCTTTGCCTTGGGAACGGCTGCGGGTGATTTAGCTACAGAGGCACTGGGTTTAGGCTTTACAAATGGCGTGATCGCATTTGGGATCTTGATTGCCTTAGCTTATATTGCATTTCGTGCTGATGCCAACGCAGTGCTCACATTTTGGATTGCCTATATCCTAACTCGCCCCTTTGGAGCTGCCTTGGGCGATTTGTTGACACAGTCTCCTAGTTATGGTGGATTGGGAGTTGGGGCGATGTGGACAAGCGCAATTTTTCTAACAATCATAGTTTTTTTAGCTGGTGCTGCACAACTGAATATGAGCAAGAAGCAGTCTCAAAGAATTAAACGTTAATTTCTAAATCACTAAGGAAAAATTATGACCTATTCTATTAAATCAATA
>NZ_NCFJ01000584.1:0-1468 GCF_002281105.1 Polynucleobacter sp. 35-46-11 | reverse complement strand
TTTGTGTATCACGCTCGCTATTTAGAGATTTTTGAGAGAAGTCGCTCGGAGTGGCTCCAGCAAAGAGGCTTGAGCCCAACAAAACTGGTGAATGAGTTCGGCATTGTTCTCCCAGTTCGAGAAATCACCATGAATTTTCATCGGCCTGGACGCTTGGATGATCTTCTGAGCATTGATCAAGTTATTGAGAATCGTGGCAGAACCCAAATTGCTGTCAAGCAAACTGCAAAACGCATTGTTGAAGGTATGGAACCTGAGTTGATTGCCAGCGCAGTTCTACATATTGTCTGCGTTGATACCACCACCCTCAAACCCAAGGGCCTGCCTGATTGGCTATTTGCAGCCGATCAGTAATATCTCAACTTAGGAGCTGTATATGCAAGAAGGCAAGTTACTGACTTTCGTTAAAGAGTTGGCACTACTACTAGAGACTAAGCCCAGTGAAGAGCTCATTTTTTCTAAAGGGAAAGCTCTCCTAGAAAATTTAATTGTTGTGGATGACTGGCTACCGGAGGAATTTTGTAAAGTGCATCCCCAGTACTATCAACAGTACCTTCTCTACGCGGATCCACTCGATCGCTTTTCAGTGGTCAGCTTTGTTTGGGGTCCCGGTCAAAAAACACCACTGCATAACCATACTGTCTGGGGCATGGTTGGACAACTACGAGGGCAAGAGCGTAGTGCCGACTATCACCAGCAGGCTGATGGCAGCTATAAAGCTGATGAATTTACCTTGTGCAAGCCTGGCCAAGTAGCTACCGTATCACCCAATACACATGATATTCACGTGGTTGAGAATGCTTTAAGCGATCAGACCTCAATCAGTATTCATGTCTATGGCGGAAATATTGGACGCATTGAGCGATCCGTATTTGACCCGACTACAGGCACGGAAAAATTATTTATCTCGGGATATGCGAATTCTGTAACGCCCAATCTTTGGAATACAGCAAGCAATAGGGTGTGATAGCTTAAAATAGGCCCTCTTTCTGCAAACACTGCAAGTGTGGCAGCTCACCCCATTGACCGGGATAGTCGTTTAATTGAATACGGGTCAATATTTATTTGGCCCCTATGTTATTTACAGATCTTGGTTTATCAGAATCCATCCTTCGCGCTATTAGCGAGGAAGGCTATACCAGCCCTACACCCATTCAAGAAAAATCTATTCCTGCCGTATTAAAGGGCGGAGATTTACTCGCAGCAGCCCAAAACGGTACCGGCAAAACTGCAGGCTTTACCCTGCCCATTTTGCAGCGCTTAAGTAGTACCGCCAAAGCTGGAGGCAAACGTCAATTACGCGTATTGATCCTGACTCCCACCCGCGAGTTAGCTGCTCAAGTTCAAGAGTCTGTTGTGACTTACGGCAAATACACTGGTCTAAAATCTACCGTCATCTTTGGCGGTGTCGGCGCAAATCCTCAAATCAAGGCTATTGCAGCTGGCTTAGATATTTTGGTGGCAACAC